>DATJII010000295.1:0-2538 GCA_035493435.1 Candidatus Limnocylindria bacterium
CGGGGCAATCGCGTGAGCTATAATTTCCTGCATCATATCTCGGGGACCAATTATGGATCCATGGGGATCTACATGGATGACCTCGTCAGCGGCACCCAGATTTCGGGCAACGTATTCTACAAGGTGAAACGGGCGGTGTTCCTGGGCGGAGGACGGGACCACCACGTCGTCAACAACGTGTTTGTGGATTGCGATCCGGCGATCCAGGCCGATGGGCGCGGTCTCGACCCCAAACCCCAGTGGCACAACATGGTCGCCAAAACAATGCGGGAGCGGGTAAACTCCGTTCCCTCCGAACTCTATCGTGAACGGTATCCGGCGCTCAAGTCTCTGGATAAGTACTACGGCGGCCCGGGCGAAAACAACAAGCTGGCCGCGGAACCGGCGGGCATTCCCCCGGAAGACAATGTTATCGCCCGCAATATCTGCGTGGGGAATTGGCTGGTGGTCGGATGGAATGCCAAGGAGGAGTGGTTCCATATCGAAAACAATTACACCAACGGCGCACCTAAATTTGTGGGCAGCAGCGACAAGAAGGTTCGGGTGACACGATTTGCCCTGCAACCGGATTCGCCTGCCTGGGCGCTCGGCTTTGAACGCATTCCTGTCGAAAATATTGGCCTTCAACGCCCCGAGTGATCTGCCCTTCCCGTTGCGCAACGGGGTGAATGAAGGGGCGGGCACGCCAGTCTTACGGGATTCAGTACGAGTCCTGCCGGGCTCGTACCCGCCCCTTTCATGGCTTGGTGCCTAATCAAACCGACCTGGAGCACGGCGACGTCGCTGCCCCTCGGGTGCTGCTGACCGCCAATTCCTCAGGTGGTCGACTTGGATTGGAAGCAGGCCTTGGCGATGTTTTGGAGTTTCCGTCCGGAAATTCGCAGCCCGAGTTGGGACCGCCAAAAATTGGGGTTGGTCCGGCCTCGGTAGTGTAGTGCCTCCACAATCAACGCGATTTCCTTCACGCTGGTGGCCCGGGTGGCCTCGCGAATGGCATCACGGTCGGGTTCGACGGCATGGGGTGCCCATTTTTCCGCACCATGCCACAGGGGCCTCTTCCAAATCGGAATCGACTTCAAAAGCAGCCTTCTTTCCGCTTCTTCCGCGCTCCCTCCGTAAAGGCGGCTGAACCGGATACCCAATGGCTCCGTCACTATTCCCGATTGCATGGCGATGACGGATAGAACTCCTCCTGCGCCCCCAGCACAAGTAACGATTTGCCGGACTTCTATCGAGCCACCCACCGAGCGCCGATTTCGGTCGCGCCGAAACCCCGCGTTTCGTAATTTTCTCCCATGCACTTTCTCGTCACGGGCGCGGCAGGATTTATCGGATCGCACGTATCCGAGCGGCTGCTCGCGGCTGGCCATCGGGTTACCGGGCTGGACGATCTGAATCCCTTCTACGACCCGGCGATCAAACGTCGAAACCTGGCGGAAATCGCGGCCAGCGGGGGAAACCACTTTCGTTTTGTCGAGGGGGATATTTGTCAGGCGGGCCTGGTCGAGGGACTTTTTGCCGAACAACCCGTCGACCAGGTCATCCATCTTGCCGCCCGGGCCGGGGTGCGTCCCAGTCTCCAGGAGCCCGCCCTATATCAGCGGGTGAATGTCGAAGGGACGGTCAATATCCTGGAAGCAGCGCGCAAACACGGCACCCGGAAACTCACCCTGGCCTCCTCGTCCTCGGTTTACGGCATCCAATCCAACGCCCCATTCCGCGAATCGGAGCCGGTATCCCGCCCCATTTCGCCCTATGCCGCCAGCAAGCTGGCGACCGAGGCGTTGGGCCACGTCTACCACCATATCTACGGGCTGGACATCGCGATGCTCCGCTTTTTCACCGCCTATGGCCCGCGCCAGCGCCCGGACCTCGCGATCCATAAGTTCGCCGCCACCATTGAAGCGGGCCGCCCCATCCCGGTTTTCGGCGATGGCTCCACCCGCCGGGATTATACTTATATAGACGACATCGTTTCCGGGGTGGTCGCCTGCACCGGCCGAGAGATTGGCTATAACATCTTCAACCTCGGCGAATCGCAGGCGATACGGCTCGACAGCCTGATCGCCCTGCTGGAATCCAGCCTGGGCAAGAAGGCGATCATCGACCGGCAACCGGAACAACCCGGTGACGTTCCGCTCACCTGCGCGGACATTTCCAAGGCCCGTGCGATCCTGGGCTATGCCCCGGCGACGCCCATTGAGTCGGGCATCCCGCGTTTCGTGGAGTGGTTTCGCTCGCTTAAGAGACTGTATTAAAAGCGCAATCGGGCCCGCTGCTGGTGAAAAAGAGCGGGGGCGTTGTTATCCTTCGGTCACAGATCTTCGCAGATAGGCTCCCTCAGGACGCCTAGCCCCCGCTCTTTTCCCTGGCGCATCAGACCCAAGCCACTTTTGGAACAGTCTCTAACACTACTCCGTTAAGTAAAATCTTGCTATTTAGAAATTTAGCCGCCACGCTCTGGCTCCAGCATGACGGCAACGCAAGTGGTGCGCCTGCGTGGTGATCTGGAGCGGTTTGTGGAAAACTTCCGCTCCG
>DATJII010000296.1:0-8560 GCA_035493435.1 Candidatus Limnocylindria bacterium
CGCTGGGCGGCGCTTCGGCAAAAGCGAATTCCAAGGCCGTGGCGGAAACCAATACTTCCCCAGCCTCGAGAATGACGTAGGGCAGGGTCTGCCAAGCGAGGCTGAGCGATTCGCCGTGATCGAGCCGGGCCTGTATCCAGCCGGAGATGAAAAAGGCGGCGGCGGCCAGGACCATGCCCAGACCGATTCGGCGCAACGGGGTGGGACGAAGCCCGGCACGTTCAGCGGCAGGATAAATCCAGAGCGTGAGCAGAGGCACCCAGATCATGACCAACAACGAGCCAAAGGACTGCATGCGTTCGCCATCCACCTTGAAATGCAGGACTTCAAACGGGGTCATCTTTTCGCCTTGGATGACCCAGGTCGTATTGACCTGATTGAACAGGGCCCAGAACACGGGGATGGTGGAAAATACCATGGCCACACCAAGGAATGCTTTCATCGCCCGGACGGATTCCGGGCCACAGACCGAAACCGCTGGATCGAAGAAAGACTGCCCGGGCTTTCGTTGGCCGCGATGCGTCCAGGCGGCGGCCCATACCTTAAGGAGGCCTGATTCGCCCGATTCCCGGCTGGGCGGCTGGCGGATATAAGAACGCGAACCCAGCCAGAAAACCAGGGTGGCCAGGGCCATGAAGATTCCCGGAACTCCAAAGGCCCAGCCGTAGCCCAGCCGGTCCCGAACCAGAGGGATCAGGGCAAATCCGAAAAAGGCCCCTAGGTTGATGCTCCAGAAGAAGAATCCGTAGATTTTCGTCAGGTACGACTCGGGACAACCCACGAATTGGTCGCCCACGAAGGCGGAAACGCACGGTTTGATGCCGCCGGCACCGATGGCAATCAACACCAAACCTGTCAATATCCCCGGAAGTTTCCCCTCGAATAAAGCCAGGCAGCCGTGGCCCAGGCAGTAGAACAGCGAAATAATCAGAATCGTCTTATACCGTCCCCACCAACGATCGGCCAGCCACGCGCCAAACAGGGGGAGAAAATAAGCCAGGGTGGCGAAGAGATGGACGATTTCCGTGGCGTGCGAGTCGCCCAGCTTCAGGCCGTTCTTGAGGTATAGCGTGAGGATCGACAGCATCCCATAGTAGCTGAACCGCTCACAGGCCTCGTTGCCGATGATGAATTTGACCTGGGCGGGAAATCGCTGGCGAGCAGGTGACGAATCTTGATTGGCGGCCGTGGGGAGTGTCGTCATGGCGGATTTATCGACGATAACGCCAGTCGACATGTCCATCGTAGGCCATGGTCTCGTTGACCAAGGCGTATAAGTCCGGATCGAAAGCCTTCAACTGCTCCCGGTTTCCGATGACGTGCGACCCGGCCAGGGGAACGCCACTCTGCCCGGTGGCATCGAAATAGGCGGTGACGCCCGTCACCCAATACTCCTCGCGGTTCTCTGCCGCCGGGGTCCCCTTCCAGAGATCCTTGGCCTTGGCTGCCTCAAAAAGCGTCTTCAAGCGTTCGTCGAACTGCACATCCAGTCGCTTCACCCGCAATTCATATTGCTGGACGTCACGGCCCCGCTTTTCCCAGTTCGGATCCACGGGTCGAAAGGCGGTTTCGCGGTAAAAGGCCCGGGCCATCCCGCGAACCACCTGGTTGTCACCCACCCAACGATCGCGGGGGTCGGCCAGGACGTTTTCCTGGCTCACGACGATGCGCTTGATTTCCGGGGTTAGGTCGAAGGTCCGCGCATTGAGGTCTATAGACTTGGGATCGGCCCCGGCAAACTCGGGCAAGTCCGCCAGCTTCTCGTCCGGCCCCAATACCACGAGCCGCACCCCGTCATTGATCAAGGCCTTGAGGATGTCGTGGCGATACGCGAACACCTTGCGGATGGTATCGTTGGCCGCCAGCAGCGCTTCGTCACTGGCGCCTTTCCCGATGACATGGAACTCGCGAGCCCAGGTGAACTTGGTGTAATAGGGTTCCACCTTGAACTTCATAGGTGGCGGATCCACTCGCGGCAGCGTCTGTAGCCAATGATATCGCCAGTCCTGCGTCGGGCTCAGGTTAAACGTGGTCCGTACCAGTTCGTAGCTGGCCGGATCGTAGTTTTTCAACTGCTCCCGGGTACCGATGGAGCTGTGGTTCCAGTTGTTGACCCGGTTGCAATCGAAGTAGGACTGGCAGATTTCCGCCCAATACTCGGCCGGATTGGAAGCAGTGTAGGCGTTCTTCCAAAGTCCCTTGGCAAGGGTGGACTTATAGGCCTTGTGCAACCGGTCGCCCCAGGTGGGATCAAGGCTTTCCAGGGTCCCATCGATGGTGTGGCAAAACTCATGCACCCCTATGCTTTCGTCGTCATAGCGATCAATGGGCAGGCTGAGCAGGTTTTCCTCGCCGAAGCTGGTGGGCTTGCCCCCGGTACCGCGAACGCGCTCGTTCATATAAGCCGGATTGCGGCTGTGGCGGTACTCGGGCATGTCCGTGTATACCTGGTCCTTGCCGATGATGATAAGGTACATGCCATTGGCCACCATCGATTGGATGATATCGGGACGCCCGGCCAGCAGGTGCGTGACGATGTCGTAAGTGCGTTCCAATGCCTGGTCCGCCACGGGGTCCGCGGCAACGACCGGCATGCCCGCCACGTCTATGTATTTCTTATAGAAGGCGCGCGCGATTTCTCGGTCGGGCTCGTCCACAAGTTTGAAGAAACTCTCCGGCGGGGCCGATACCTTGGGGGCGGCGTGGACGATGGTGGAGAGGAGAAAGAAGAAGGAGATTAAAAGACTGTAATAGAGGGGCATTCGACCGCAGTGGGGTTGAGGTCTAGCCCCCTCACCCCGGCCCTCTCCTCCAAGGGGGCGAGGGAGTCCAGAAACCGCGATTGGCACGGCAGTGTTTTCCTCCCTCGCCCCTCCGGGGGAGAGGGCCGGGGTCAGGGGGTCGGTATAACAAATGGTTATAGAATCCATACTCGCTTCACTGCTTCTCCCCGTCCTTCTTCTGAATCACGGAGCTTGATGGGGCATTGGTCATGGCACCGCTTCGGCGTTGGCGGGGAGTCACCGGCCCGACGGGGATGCGGCCCTGGTAGAAATCGTCGAAAAGGATATACGCTTCCGGATCGTATTTCTTCAATCCTTCTGGGCCATTCTCCGGCTTGACGCCGGTCATCCCGAGATCACCGTGGGTCCCGAAATACCACATGGTCAGTTCGGCGAAGAATTCGTCGGGATTGGATCCGGCATAGGATTTGACCCACAGGCCACGATCGAGGGATTGGCGGAGCTGGGCATCGAACCGGTCTCTCACCTCGCGGGGAATTCCCTGGTTTCGGACGTTGTGGGAAAACTCGTGGAGGCAGATATCGCGGCCCCGGTACCGGTCCTGGTCGAGCTTCAGCAGGTTTTCCTCCCCACACGAAGTGAGCAATCCACCCAGGCCACGCGTCCGCTGGTCCACCGTGAGGCCGTTATAATAATCCAGTTTACGGCCCTTGAGATGCTGGTGCTCCGGCAGGTCCGAGGTTACCTGGTCACGCCCGATGATATGGAGCTCGGCGCCCGCTGCCACGAGATTGGAAACGGCCATGGGCAGGTGCCCGAGGAGCAGGTCCAGGCGATCATAGGCGGCAAACAGGGCTTCATTGGTCACGACTAGGTGGGCCTTGATCGGGATGCCACGATAGTCGATGCGCTTGGAAAAGAAACCAGCCTCCGGAGGGTCCAGGGTAGTAACCGTGGTGGGACGAGCGGGAGCCCGCTCGTTGCTCTGCCCGGCGAGAATCGCCGGGCAGAGCAAGAGCAGGGCAAACAGCACGCTTAAATGCTCCATCATGGTGCCGTGGTATGAGCCACACCGACCCCACACATCGCCGGTGCCGTGCCCCGCAAAATCGGATGTTAGAGATGAGCCTGGCCGAGGTAATCCAGCAGGCTCTTGATATCGTCGGGCGGGATCGATTCGAAACCGGTGGGCATGATCGATTGCTGCGACGATTCGAGGGTCGCGATCTTGCTGCGCTGGATCGGGTGCTTTTGGCCCGTGGTATCGAGAATTTCGACCGAAGTCTGGGTATCGGTGTCGAGTCGGCCGGACAGGACTTCGCCGTCCTTGGTGGTTAGATTCCAAAGCCGGTAATTGGCCTCGACCGAACGGTTGGGATCCAGGATGTCGGTCAGGATTTCCGACCTGTCCTTGGCTCCGATGCCACTCAGGTCAGGTCCGACTTTGCCACCCTGGCCGTTGAAGGTGTGACACGCGGCGCAATTGGCGGTGAAGACCTCTTTGCCTCGGGCCGGGGTGCCATGCTCCTTGGCGAGCGGCAGGAGTTTCTTCACGACCTCTTCGCGATCAGCGGACACCGCCACGCCGGTGGCGGAAGATAGGCGGCCGGCTCGTCCGGCAATTTCACGATTGGGATTCTGCTTGAGCTGGGACCATTGTTCCGTCGCCAAATCGGTGCGTCCGACCACTTTCTTTTCCACCGCGTCCAGGAGGGCGCGGGTCCAGTCGGGGCGGCGCATCAGGACTCCGACCGCTGTTTTGCGTATTCCGGGAGTATAGTGTTCCCAGCCCGCCACAACGGCCTTTCCGGTGTCGCGGTCCCGGCTGTCCGTGAGGGCGTTGAGCAGCGCGGCACCCAACGACGGGGTGCTCAACAGGCTGATTTGTTCTATAACCAGCCGGGCGTTGTCGATCTTGGCGTCCAGAGCGATCAGGCGCTTTGCCGCCGCTCCGCGCTGATCCTCTCCCAGGCCAGCATCGGTGACCTGTTTCTTCAGGGCGTCGATGATCGCCACGAAGTTCGCGCCGAAGATTTCCGGTTGCCCCCAGCGTTGCGCCAAGGCCAGCAAGCGATCACGAGCCGATTCGGGCATCGAGTTCATCACGCTGGTCAAGCTGGCCTTATCCGACTCGGCCAACATCGGCGCTTTGTCCTCGGGCCAACCCGAAACCAAGCCGTCCAAGACAGCGGTCGCCAGCCCAGGTGAAGCCCCCTTCAAGGCCACCAGTGTTTGGACAATGGTGTCGGAAGGTCCCCGTTGGGCATAATGTGCGGTTACCAGGCGGACGACCCGGCCCGTTTCGCCGGCCAGTTCCGAACCGGGGGCGGGCGTCAACTCCACGTCGTCGAACCACGCGGTTCCCGTCGCGGGACCCCAACCGCCAAAAAGACAATTGATCGTGACCGAAGTCATTTCACCGGAATTGAAATTCAACTGCACCTGCGTCCAGTCGGTGTCACCCGTGATGGCCTTGGTGCCACCGCGAATCGGGTCCTGCAACTCGTGGATATTGAACATCGCGCCGTGGGCTCCTCCGCGCTTCGCCACGCCCTGGGTCTTGATCCAGCCGGTGAATTTATAGTCGGTCCTGGGTTTGACCGACACCATCGCGGTCCAGCTTACGTCGGCGCCGTTCTCCGACGAGATTTGCACGCTCCTGGACCCCGTATGACCGGTGTCGCCTACCGCAAACGTGCCTCGTCCGCTGTGGGTTACCGTGCGCCATCCAGCCGGTTTGCCATCCGCCTGGGTTTCAAATGAAGGATTGGGAAGCAGGTTGGTGGGAACCGGCGCCGCGTCCGTGCTGGTGGCGGCGGGTTTATAGCTAGCCAACACCGCCTTCAGGAATCCCGCGTCATTTTTGGCCGCCGCTGTGGTGGCCGCATCGGGAATCCAGCGATCGTCGGCATTTTGCGATGCTCCTAGCGATGCGAAAACCGCTCCGGCGGCGTCGGGCGAGGGCGGCAATTCCGAGATCGCCAACAGGGTCGCCAGGCGGACTTGAGCGTCGGTGTCTTCAACCGTCTTGCTGGCCATCACAGCCTGGAGGGAAGCCTCATTGCGCGGCAGTACCGTCACCGCCGCGCGGCGGACGGCTGCAGACGGATGTTTCAGTGCCGCCACGGCGGCCTGTGTCGCGGCGGCATCGGAGCCGTCCAAGGCACCCAAGCCTTCCAGGGTCCACAACGCGTGGATGGCGGCGGGGTTCAGACCGATGGCGTCCAAGGAAGTATCGCCCACCAGCGCGCACAGCGCGGGTACAACATCCTTCTGGCCCCGGGATACCAGCAACCGCTGAGCATGCATGCGCCACAAGAGATTGTCATTCTTCAACGTTGCCACCCATTCCTGGGGCGTGGCCTTGTCCAGCCGCAAGGGTGCGGCGGCCTTCGCTTCCTTGTATTTGATCTTATAGATGCGCCCGTGGACCTTGTCGCGCAACGGGGTCTCATAGGCGTTGCCCTTGCCCGTGCCAAAGCCGCGCGGGGTCGGATTGTGCTGGATGATATAATTGTACCAGTCACTCACCCACAGGCTGCCGTCCGGCCCGACTTCGGCGCAGACGGGCGCGGTCCATTCATCGTCGCTGGCCAGGAAGCTGCGGCCGTTGTGCGAGACGAAATCCGATCCGCGCGCCTCGATGTGGAATTTGCCGAGCAAATGGCCGGTGGGTTCCGCGACGAATTGCACCCGGTTCCAATATTCCCTGGGAAAATTGCGCGCGGTATAGAGCGCGCTGCCGGCGCCCGCGGTATACTTGCCGTGGTAGTCGACCTGCCGCACTTTTTCGGTCAGGGGATAAAACCGCTGGCTGTCGGCGATAGTCTCCAGACGGGTGCCCGACCATCCGCTCACCGCCTCGTAATAGCGGTTGGGGATGGGCATATACATGCTGGCGTTGCCATTGGCCGTGGAACCAAAGATGATATTGTCCTCGGAGATGCCCAGGCCCCAGGTGTTGTTGTTGCTGGAGCGGACGAATTCGAGTTTCGAACCATCGGCCTTGAAGCGATAGATACCCTGGCCAAAACGAATCTCCTTTCCGCCCACCGTGCCGCTGAATCCGGAATAACCGACCGTGCCCCAGATCCAGTTATCGAATCCATAGTGCAGGTTGCTTGCGGTGGCGTGGGTGTCGGAAGTGCCCCAGCCCGTGAAAAGAATCTTCCGCTCGTCGGCCTTGTCATCGCCGTCGTTGTCTTTCAGGAATTCCGTCTTGCCGCCGTGGATGACCACTACGCCTCCATTCGCAAAAACGAAGCCGGTCGGGATGCTCAGTTGATCGGCGAAAACCGTGAATTTGTCGGCCTTTCCGTCGCCATCGGTGTCTTCGCATATCTTCAGGCGGTCATGCCCCTCGCCTGGCTTCTGGAGGTTGTTGGGATAGTCAACAGTCTCCGCAATCCAGAGGCGTCCGCGTTCATCCCAGGAAATCCAGATGGGTTTGACGATGTCCGGATCGGCGGCAAACAGGCTGGTTTCGAACTCCGGGAATGTCGCCACATGCTGGATCGATTCCGACGGGTCCAGTGGCTTTTGCATAGTCTTGATGGGCTCCGCCTGGGTGCCCCATTGCGCATTTGGCGTATAATTGGGCAGCGGCCCCGGCGCATCCATATACTCAAACGGCTTGAGCCCGTTTTTCTTGGCCAGCCGGGTAAAGGAATGGGCGGACGACCAACGGATGCCATTCTCGACCAGGGTTTGGAACCCAGCGTTGGACCAGGTACGCTCGTCGTGGCCCCAAGCGGTGTAAAAGACCCGGCCTTGGCCGAATTCCCGCACCCAGGTGTAGGGTTCCGCCCCTTGGTCGTCGCGGCGCTCGGCCAGCACGGTCCGGTTCGGATTGTGCTTGGTGTGCACGTAGGTTTCGTCCCAGCTCTCGATGGGCGCGAGGCCTTTCATCACTGGGTGATCCGCATTGACGATGGTCTCCTTGAAGACGCCCGTGCCGTGTTTCAAAAACTGGCCACCGACCAGTTCCACGTACTTGGGAGAATTGAGAAAGCAATAGGAGGCACAATGCAACGGCACAAAACCGCCTCCGTGCTGGACGAAATCCAGCAATGCTTGTTCCTGCGATGGAGCAATTTGGGTCCAGTTCGCATAAACGAGCACGCAATCGTACCCGGCCAGTTTGGCGGGGGAGAGATCGGCGAGTGAAGCGGAGTATTCCAATTCGATCTCGTGTTTCGCGAGCACCGGTTGGAGCTGTTTGAAGCGGTCGGCGGGGCGGTGATGGCCCTCGTCGCCGAGGAACAAAACACGGAGGGTATCCGGCGATTCGGCAAACAACGCGAGCTGGGAAAACACACCGATACCGGTGGAAATCCCGCACGTTACGGCACAAAGACGGACGACGGCGGTCAGGTAGGACAACCTTTTCATGGCTAAAGCTAGGCCCGACATTACCACGCCGGGCACCCGCGATTGCCATGAGTTTCTGCGTGTTTCTATTTCGTTTTTAAGCAGGCCGAAAAGAGGGGCTTGGACAAGGAAAAGAGACCGTCTTGGAGCAAAATCGGGCAGTCAGCGTGTGAACTCACAGCCTTGGCGAACGCGCAGCGTTACTTGCGGTGGGCGGTGCCCCAGTTTCATCCTCGAAATGCCGTCCCGGTTTTAAACGATCGGCAAAATCCGCTGATGGTGGTCGTCAAGAGTCTGAATAAAGTAGTGCAGACCCCCGACTCAAAACTCTCCCTCGTTCATTATTCTAGGAACAGAAGCTCATCAAAGACCGAAGGAATCGCAGAATCGGGATAGAGACAGTACCTGACTCGCCCCGGCAGGCGTCAATCGGGTTGTGAGGTTGG
>DATJII010000297.1:0-10525 GCA_035493435.1 Candidatus Limnocylindria bacterium
CCATTTTCCAGAAAACCCCACGATTGCCCGGCAATCGTGGGGTTTTTTTGTTTTCCGCGTCGGACTGCCTGGCGCGGATGAACACAACCAAGGCAGCAGAAACAAAGAAGCAATGACAACGTACGGTAGTACAGCGGTGCCACTCGAAGTGGTGGCGAGGGCGGGAGGTGGTCCTTTGGACTATCTGGGATTCCCGTGGAATGTGGAAAACGAATTGGAGCGATTGAAGAATCGACTCCTGCGGGAGGCTTTGCTGGTTGAGCCTTCGCCCGCCTTGGTGGCGCCCTTGCGGCGCGCGGCCAATGAAGCGGCGGCGCTCGCGTGGTTGGAGCCCTATCCATTGTTGGCGTTCCCTGAGTTATTCCGGGAATTGACGGTGGCGTCCGCCCGGCGAGCCCCGACTCGCAAGACATCGAAATCCTTGGGCCAAGCCAACTTGACCCTCGTACAGGAGGTCGCATGACGCCCATGAATCAAGGCGATCTGCGGGTCGGCGCCAGGATGCAGGGGATTTCGCCCATGATACAGCAGTCATGGCATAGTCCTCGCAATTCCTGCCGCCGATCCGCAGACGCCTGATACGTCATTCTCGGCGCATGTTGCCCATCGCCCGACGCCCTAAGGTGTGGGATGATGCGGCTGGTCCCGAAAGCGCTTTTCGGCCGATTCCAGCTTTGCATTCGTCTTCCGCTTTTGGGCAGTCTGCCCCCGTGCCGTCACCCGCCTTGGAACTACATCATGTCTCCAAGTCTTTTGGCGCCTTTCAGGCCGTGCGCGATTTGTCGTTCGCGGTACCCCAAGGGTGCGTCTTTGGCTTTCTCGGACCTAACGGCGCCGGCAAGACCACGACCTTGCGAATGGTGCTCGATATTTTTCGACCCACCAGTGGCAGTATCGCAGTTCTGGGGGCGCCCTCGGCTTTCGACGTGCGGCATCGGATTGGTTATCTCCCGGAAGAGAAGGGCCTCTACAAGAAGATGAAGTCGTGGGCGGTAATCGCCTACCTCGCCAGTCTCAAGGGGATCGACCGTCGCACTGCTGGGAGGCGTGCCCGGGTGTTATTGGAGCGCTATGGCCTGGGGGCGGTGGCGGAAACGAAGATCGAGGCGCTGTCCAAGGGCATGGCGCAAAAGGTCCAGGTACTGGCGGCCATCGCGCACGAGCCCGAGCTGGTGATTTTCGATGAACCTTTTTCGGGCTTGGATCCGGTGAACCAGGCGGTTTTGGAAGAAGTGATCACCACCCTCCGATCCGAGGGGCGGACGCTGGTTTTCTCCACGCACGTCATGCAGCACGCCGAACGACTGTGCGATCGACTGCTAATTATGTCCCGGGGAGCGAAGATCTTCGAGGGAACCTTGAAGGAGGCGCGGCGCACACAGCCGGTGCGGGTCCGGCTACACTCGGAAGAAGATCTTGATTTCCTGAGCGCGGTGCCAGGGGCCACCGGCCTGGAGGCGCGCGGTGGTGGCGAATGGGAGTTGCGGCTCACCTCCGACGCGGATCCCCAGGCGGTCTTGGAAGCCTGTTTTGCCCGGCACGTCCGGCTCCGTTCTTATAATGCCGCCGAACCCACCCTCCACGACGTCTTCGTCAATCTCGTGGGACCTGAAGCGCGGGAGGCGCGGGCCGATGCGTAACGTCCTGCTGATTGCCTGGCGCGAGTTCGCCGAGAACGCCAAGACGAAGGGCTTTTGGTTCGGCATCTTTACCTTTCCGGCGATCCTGATGCTTTCCACGCAGATCCCCATGGTCCTGGAAAAAAAGGCGACGCCGATCCGTCATTTTGTCCTCGTGGACCAGTCCGGGAAATTTGATGGCGCGATTAGCAAGGCTGTGAATGAGAACGAAGCGGCGCGGATGATCCATGCTTTTCGTGACTATCTCGCGGCAAATCTGGCGCCTGGCAAACCGTTTCCAGCCGACCGCCAGTGGTTGAATCACACGCCAGAAGGACTTTTTGATTTGGGAGCGGCCTTGGCGGCGGTCCGATCGGTGCTGGTGTCGAATCCTCCACCCTTTCTCGCCCCCCGACCGAAGTTCGTGCGGGCACCGTTGCCCGACGCCTTGGCGTCCACGCTTCCCCTCGCTGAATTGGAACGCTGCTTACGCCCCTACGTAAGCGACCAGCAACGGTACGCCCCGTCCAATGGTTTGCCGCCCGTCGCTTTGTTCGCCGCCGTACTTATACCCTCGGACTACGATGGGGGCTTGAAGTCTTCGAGCCGATCCAATGCAGTCCTGCGATTTTGGAGTGTGAACCAGGCGGACGGGGAATTGCGCAGCCGGATCGAATCGGCGGTTACCTCGGAGTTGCGCCTGCGGGAATACCAGAAAAAGGGATTGGACGCGGGAGTGATCCGGCAAATCGAGGACATCGACGCACGGGTGGAGCAGTTCAACCCCCTGAAAGCGGTGGGTGAGGAAAAAGCGGGCCTGGCGGACACGCTTCGCCAATGGGCGCCCAGTGCTTTTGTTTACCTGCTTTGGGTGGCGATTTTCAGCATCGCACAAATGCTGCTCAATGGGCTCATTGAGGAAAAATCGAATCGTATCATCGAAGTGCTGCTCTCTTCGGTGACGCCGGGGGAACTCATGATTGGCAAGCTGGTCGGGGTGGCGGCAGTGGGGATGGTGATGCTTGCCGCGTGGATTGGTTCGATGGTGGCTGTGTTGGGCTATTTTGCCTTCACCTCCAGCCACGGACCCATGGCCGCAGGAGCGGTGGCCAATCCGGTGTCCCAGATTCCGCGCGATTTGGCTACGCTGCTTTCCGATACCTGGCTGCTGCCCGCCTTTGGGATGTATTTCCTGCTGGGCTACGTGCTCTACGCGAGCCTCATCATGGCCTTGGGTTCCACCTGCAACACGGTAAAAGATGCCCAGAATTACATGGCGGTGATCGTTCTCTTCCTGATGGTGCCGCTGCTTTCGATTCCTTTCATTCCACGCGATCCCAATGGCTCCTTTGCGACCCTGATGTCCTGGATTCCTCCCTATACCCCTTTCATCATGATGAATCGGATCACGGCTCATCCACCTGCCTTTGACGTGGTGGGGACACTGTTGTTGCTGGTTCTGTTCGACGCCTTGGTCCTCTGGGCCTGCGGGCGGATTTTCCGGATTGGCGTCCTTCGCACGGGTCAACCTCCACGATTCCTCCAGGCGCTGGCCTGGATTCGCCGCTGAAAGGTGAGGCACTCTTCGCCGGGAAATCGGAGCGATCCTCGTCGGTTAGGGCGAACCGTAAGGCGGCCCAGGCCCGGGCAAGGCTCCTGACGAGCCCTGCAATTGGCTGGAGGCTTCGCTTCGAGGAATGTTCAAGGCAACGAAGCGAGCGACCCTTTGGATGGGTTGATTTCGAGCCTCCATCTGTTTGACCCGGTTTCCAACGGTTTTACCGTATGGGTTGACGCAAAACGTCCCGCATGCGAACAGGCTGGGAACAATCCCCTCTGGACTCTGGACGGGAAGTGCCGAAGCTTGGTTGATCGATGGCTGCTGAATTCGTCCATCTTCATCTCCATACCGAGTACTCGTTGCTCGATTCCGCCTGCCGGCTCGACCGGCTGATGTCCCGCGCCAAGGAACTGAAATTCCCCGCGCTGTCCATGACCGACCACGGTAACATGTACGGCGCCATAGAGTTTTACCAGGCTGCCAAGAAAGCGGAAATCAAACCCATCATCGGCTGCGAGGTCTACGTGGCGCCGGGAAGTCGATTGGAGAAAAAGCCCGGCTCGGGCATGCGGGATGTCTACCACCACCTGGTGCTCCTGGCGAAGAATGACACGGGTTACAAGAACCTGGTCAAGCTGGTGACGGCAGCCAATCTGGAGGGTTACTACTACAAACCGCGCATCGACAAGGAACTCCTCGCGTCGCATCACGAAGGGCTGATCGCTCTCTCGGGTTGCCTCGCCAGCGAGATTCCGGAGGCCATTGTCAAAGACGACCTCAAACGCGCTCGCGATGCCATGGACTGGTTCAAGCAGACCATGGGGGAAGACAACTTCTACCTGGAGTTGCAGAATCACGGCATCCCGGAGCAGGCGAAGGTCAACCGCCAGCTACTTTCATGGGCCAAGGACGCCGGGTTGAAATGCGTCACCACCAATGATGTTCATTATGTTTCCAAGGAGCATTGGCGCGCCCACGATTGCCTGATTTGCATCGGCACCCAGGCCCAGTTGAGCGACTCCAAGCGGATGCGCTACCAGCCGGAGCAATTCTATCTCCGGAGCGCGGAGGAAATGAGTCGCATATTTTCCGAGGTTCCGGATGCCGTAAAAAACACGCTGGAAGTGGCGGAGAAGTGCAATCTCAAGATCGAGTTCAACCAGCCGCTCTACCCGGTCTTCACACCTCCGGAAACTTATACCCGGGAAGGCTACCTCCGAAAACTGTTGGCGGAGGCGCTGTATCGCCGTTACACGCTGCTGGCGCGGGCGGAAGGTGAGGAGTTTGTCCTCGAAGGTATCGAGGATCCCAAGCGGCTTCCCACGTATAAAGCTGTCGCGGTTCAACCGCCGGAGGGTGACGGGCGAAAATGGCTGGACGACCCGGAGGTGGCCGCCGCAGTGAAGGTGGTGATAGACCGGCTCCAGATGGAGTTGAAGGTCATCGAGAAAACCGGATTCATCAGTTACTTCCTGATCGTCGGCGACTTCGTGCAATACGGTCGCAGCGTGGGGGTCAGTTGCGTGGCGCGTGGTTCCGCGGCCGGTTCCATTGTCACGTATCTCCTGGATATTTCGAATGTCGATCCCATCCGGTATGGACTGCTGTTTGAGCGTTTCTTGAACCCGGAACGGGTCAACCCACCTGATATCGATATCGATTTCGCGGACGACCGGCGGGCGGATGTCATCGAGTATGTGCGGAATAAATATGGCAAGGACGCCGTGGCGCAGATCACCACTTTCGGCACGATGGGTGCGAAGTCGGTCATTCGCGACGTTGGCCGGGTGATGGGGCTGGGTTTCGCAGAATGCGATCGTCTTGCGAAGATGATCACTGACGTGAAATGGACGCTCAAGGACGCCATGGAAAAGTCGGCGGACTTGAAGCGCGCCAATGAAGAGGAGGAAGTGACCCGCGAGTTGTTGGGCACGGCGCTGATCCTCGAAGACCAGGCGCGTAGCGCGGGCGTCCACGCGGCGGGCGTGGTCATCGGCGACCAACCCTTGGCAAATGTGCTGCCGCTGCGCCAGGACGACAATGAGTCCATCGTTACCCAGTACGCCATGGGGCCGGTGGGCGATCTGGGCCTTTTGAAGATGGATTTCCTGGGCCTGAAGACCCTGACCGTCTTGCGCAATGCCTGCGATCTCATCAAGCAGTCCCACGGATTGGTCATCGATATCGACCGGTTGCCGTTGGACGACGCCAATACTTATGCCCTGTTGAACAACGCCCGGACCCAGGGCGTGTTCCAATTGGAATCGGGTGGCATGCGGGATCTGTGCCGCCGGTTTCAAATCGAGTCGGTGGAGCACATCACCGCGCTTATTTCGCTGTATCGGCCGGGTCCGATGGACCTGATCGATGACTTTGTAAAGCGCCGCCATGGCAAGGAGGAGGTGGTTTACGAGCATCCGGTGCTCGAGCGCATCACCAGCGAGACCTACGGCATCATGATCTACCAGGAGCAGGTCATGCAGGCCGCGCAATACCTGGCAGGTTATACGCTGGGTGGTGCTGACCTGTTGCGCCGTGCGATGGGTAAGAAGAAGGTCGAGGAAATGGCCAAGCATCGGGCCGTTTTCGTGAAGGGTTGTGCCGACACCAACGGGATTCCGGCCGACAAGGCGAACCAGGTGTTCGACTTGCTGGAAAAGTTTGCGGGTTACGGCTTTAACAAGTCCCACGCCGCCGCCTACGCCATCGTCGCCTACCAGACCGCCTATCTAAAGGCTAATTACCCCGTCGAATTCCTCTGCGCCATGTTGACCAACGACATGGCGGACACGGCCAAGCTGAGTCAGTATATTGGTGAGGCCAAAACCTTTGGCATCAAGGTGCTGGGGCCGGACGTAAACGAAAGCTGGCTGCATTTTGCGCCCGGCCAACGGCCCCCGGGAGCCGATCCGGCCTCACCTCCGCCGATTCGTTTCGGCCTCGCCGCCATCAAGGGCGTGGGCGAAATCGCGGTGAAGAGCATTCTCGAAGCTCGTGCCACCGGGCCTCGCTTTACTTCGCTGGAGGATCTTTGCAGCCGGGTCGACACGCGGACGGTCAATCGGAAGACGCTGGAAGCGCTCATCAAAGCCGGTGCCTGCGATGGCCTGGGACCGAATCGAGCCACCGTTTTTTCACAGATCGAAGGGGCTTTGTCGCGAGCCACGGCGACAGCCGCTGACAAAACGAAGGGACAATCCTCGTTCTTCGATGCGTTCGAGGTCGCTCCGGCGGCGAAGGCCTCCGCGAAAGCCAGTACTGACTCGGTACTCGAAGAGTGGCCTTCTGCCCAGAAGCTCGCCGACGAAAAGACGCTCGTGGGATTCTTTGTCAGCGGGCACCCGTTAGAGCCGTATGAAAAACTATTGTCCCGCTATGCCCTGCACACGGTGGAGCAGTTGGCGGGATTGCCCAATCGGAGCATGACACGCCTGGGCGGATTGGTTTCGGCAGTGCAGAAAGGGTCTTCCAAAAAGACTGGCAAACCGTACGCGATGGTCACTGTGGAGGACATGACAGGCTCAGTCACGGTGCTCGCCATGAATGAGTCCTACGACAAATATGAGGATCTTTTCGTGGTCAACCAGGCGTTGCTCGTGACGGCCGAAGTCAGCACTGGCGAAGACAAGCCCAAGCTGTTCCCCCAAGAAATCATGAAACTGGAGGAGGCCCCGCGTAAGTACACCAAGCAGGTGCAGATTCATATCCCGCACGATTCACTCGATGCCGACCGATTGGGCCGGCTGAAAACCGTGCTGGAGGAGAACCAGGGCCGCATCATGGTGCTGCTGTGTGTGACCATGCCTGGCGGTGCGTCCGTCTGGATAGAACCCCACGACCGGTATAACGTCGCGCCATCCAAGCAACTGGAGGACAAAATTGCGGCGATCGTGGGCCCCGACGCTTTCCGTGTCCGGGCGGATACCAGCCTGCCTGAACGCGCCCAGCGCCGCTGGGAAAAACGTGAAAGCAACGGCAGTGGCGGGGGAGGGGAGTAACTGACCCTGTAGCTGCCGAGGTAAGGAGGCAGAAAAGCGGACCTGACCTCCAACGACGCACCTCCACCTCCTTATCTCGGTGGCTACGCCAAGGTAGTGGCGGCGGCTCGCCGCTGAAGGGCGAACTGCGAACGTGGGCCGAAACCTGTGGCCTCGAACCAGGTAGGCGCCGCCGTAAATAGGTGGAAGGTCAAATTCGATGTCCCGAGACGCACCTCCACCTCCTTACCTTGGTGGCTACGCAAAGTAGCAGCGGCGGCTCGCCGCTGAAGGCCGAACGGCGAGTGTCAACCGAGTCGACGTGGGGTTTTGGCTGCCGCCAAGTTTGTCACGAATAACGATAAATGCTTATTGACAAACGATAAATTGTAGGCCACCGTGGAAATATAGAAATTCACCAGAACCAGCCATGAAAAAAGGCTCAATAATATTTCTTCAGGCAGTCATTGTGCTCATCGGTACCGGCGCCCTGGCCTTCATGCTTTGGGAACCCCACCTTGAGGGCAGGAATGCGGGCGCCACAATCTTTCAGATATATTTCCACGATCCGTTCCTGGCCTATGCGTATACGGCGTCCATTGCGTTTTTTGTTGCGCTCTATCAGGCGTTTATGTTGCTGGGATACATCGGGAAAAATAAAGTGTTCTCACTGGATTCCGTGAAAGCTCTGCGGACTATAAAATACTGCGCGATAGCCCTGGTTTGTTCTCTCCTGGGGGCGGAAGCCTACATCTTTATCGTTGTGCGAGGCAAAGATGATGTTGCAGGCGGGGTTGTGATGGGGCTATTTCTGATTTTTGTCTTCACCGTGATCGGCACTGCCGCCGCCGTATTTGAAAAAACCCTGCAAAGCGCCGTCGATATAAAATCCGAGAACGACTTGACGGTTTAATGAGGATATCATGGCAATCATCATCAATATCGACGTCATGCTGGCGAAACGGAAGATGAGTGTCACCGAGCTCGCCGCGAAAGTTGGCATCACAATGGCCAATATTTCCGTCTTGAAAAACGGCAAGGCAAGAGCGGTCCGGCTGTCGACCTTGGAAGCGATTTGCAAAGCGTTGGAATGCCAGCCTGGAGATATTTTGGAATATAAGGAATAAAATCCCTTTGAAATCCGCCCGGCTGATTCATGTTGTCTCCCATGGAAATCGCAGCCCTTGAGAAAACCGCGCGACAGCTCGTCGCCCCGGGCAAAGGAATCCTCGCCGCGGATGAGAGTACCGGGACGCTCAACAAACGGTTCGATGAAGCGGGGATTCCTGCCACGCCCGAAAATCGCCGGGCGTATCGGGAAATGCTGTTTTCCGCACCTGGGTTGGGTGAGTTCATCAGCGGCGTTATCCTTTTCGACGAGACCATTAGGCAGAAGGACCGCGCTGGGACGTTGTTCGTCGACGTTCTCCAACGTCAGGGAATCCTTCCCGGCATCAAAGTCGATACCGGAGCCCACTCGCTGGCTGGATTTCCGGGCGAGAAAGTGACGGAAGGACTCGATGGCCTCCGTGATCGTTTGTCGAGTTATTCGGCGATGGGGGCACGCTTCGCCAAATGGCGGGCGGTTATCGAAATAGGTCCAGATCGTCCGAGCCATACATGCCTCGCTGCCAATGCTCACGCCCTGGCGCGATATGCGGCTCTATGCCAGGAGTCCGGGATTGTGCCCATCGTTGAGCCCGAGGTGCTGATGACCGGAGCCCATTCTTTCCAACGTCACTTTGAGGTCACGCGTTCGATATTGATATTGGTATTTCAGCAACTCTTTGAGCATCGAGTTCACCTGGGCGGGATGCTGCTCAAGCCGAATATGGTCTTGCCGGGTGAAGCCTCCAGGGAATCAGCCTCGGTCGAGGAGGTTGCCGCTTATACCCGCCGTTGCCTGAATGAATGTGTCCCCTCGGCCGTGCCGGGCATCGTATTTCTTTCGGGTGGCCAGTCTGAAACCGATACCACCAAACATTTGAATGCCCTGAACGGCCAAGGCGCGACTCCGTGGACATTAAGCTTTTCCTTCGGGCGAGCGTTACAGGAGCAGGCGTTGAAAACCTGGCGGGGAAAGGAAGAAAACACCGCCTCGGCACAGGCGATCCTGCGTCATCGCGCTTCGTGCAATGCGGCGGCGCTCACGGGGAGTTATACGACGGCGATGGAAGGGCCATCTCGATAGGGCCTGTGTCGTGACGGATACCCGAAGTCGCGACTATCAATCCCCGGGCCAGGCAGGGGCCGGTATTCCCTCTGGCACGGAGGCTAGGTCATCCAGGTGGTCCTACACGACCAAGGCAAGCGCCGCCGTCAGGGGTGCCTGCCAATGGGGATAGGGAAAATGCGACAGATGTCCGTCCCTGTTCATGCGGCATCACATCAGCGGTTGGAATCCGAGTTGTCCGGGAAACTTTATTTCCCGCGGAGAGATCGATGGGTGGACACCTTCGGCAATTTCTTCGATGAAATTGCGGTTAAACGCCGGCAGGTCGGAAGGTGTGCGGCTGGTAACCAATCCTTCATCCACCACGACTTCCTGATCCACCCAATGGGCACCGGCATTTTCGAGATCAGTCCGTAGCGAGTCGTAGGAGGTTAACAACCGGCCGTCCACCGCCTCCGCTTCGATAAGGATTTGTGGCCCATGGCAAATGGCCCCGATGGGTTTTCCGGCTTCGACAAAATGACTCACGAATTGCACCGCCCTCGCGTTTCGGCGCAGTTGGTCGGGATTCATCACACCTCCGGGGAGCAAGAGGGCATCATATTGCGTCGGGTCCGCCGTATCGAGCCCAACGTCCACCGTCACAGACTCACCCCAGTTTTTCGCCGTCCAACCGCGAATGAGGCCTTTTTCCAGGGATACGATATACACCTGTGCACCTTCGGCTTCGAGGGCTCTGCGGGGTTCGATAAGTTCCGATTGCTCGAATCCGTCGGCCGCGAGGATGGCAACCTGTTTTCCCTCCAATCGAAGATTCATGGCATTGAACGTTTGATTTGCGATGCTCCCTCCGTAGAGCCCGAAACTGGTGATTCCATTCACGTTCACCAAGCCGACAAACTGATTCCACGGAGGTCAGGCAGAGTCGAAAGGCGAAGTGAACTGCTTTCAGGATGAACCGGAATATCCACTTCAAGGTTTTCAAGCCCTTACCCTCCGACTCTGCACGCCCCGGCTTGCTAGTGTAGTGCCAATGGGCGACGGGACTGCAATCGAAGGACTTGTGGCGTTCAACCCGGGACGCATTTGCCGAGGGAAATGCATACCGCCAAATTCTCAGTCGCGATTCGTGCATTTTGCAGTTTATTCCCGGTGCGATGAGGCTTCGGTCTAAATGCCACGAATTAGCGTCCGG
>DATJII010000298.1:0-8553 GCA_035493435.1 Candidatus Limnocylindria bacterium
CCTTTACGGAGTCGCGGGCACCACCGTGTAAAAGCCCGAAGTATTCGTAGCCCCGAAATCGACGTAATGGCTGATCGGGTCGGTGGCGATGATCTCCTTGATCACTGTCCAATCCGGAGTGAGCGGATCGGGACGGAACAGGATCTGATAGCGGCGGCCCGCGACACTATTCCACGTCACCGAAGGCACCAGTTTCGATTCTACTTTGAAACCGGAATAAGGGTCCTTCGGGTTCGTTCCAGCGGTGAATTCGGCAAGATTGCTTACGCCGTCGCCATCCGCATCGGCGTCCGAGGCGGCCTTGGGATCATTGAGGAATCCGTTGCCGAAGTACTGCTGCAGCCAGGCGATGGCCATCCCGTTGTAGGTGCCGTCCGTCTGGAGATAGGAACGTGCGGTGAGATGGGAAACTGGGGTGCCCGCAAGGAAAGCGACGGCTTTTACCACCACCGCGCCGGTAAGATGCAACGGACCTGAATAGAGCGAAGAGGTGGCGGTGGGAAGGGTGTTATCCAAGGTGTAGCGAATTTCCGCTCCGGCGGGGAGGTTCGTGCCAGCAATGGTGACATCGACGCTGTTGGTGTACAGGTTGGACTCGGGAGCCAAGTCCAGGGTGGCTGCGAGATTGGTGTCCACCCCGACCAATTGCAGCCCGTTCAAGAATGCCTGATTATACTCACCCGGGGCCACCGTGATTTCAATGGTTGGCTGGGTTGAGTTGACGATGATGCTGTGCAACACCGCAAATTGCGCGCCCGCCTTCCACGCCGCGCTGGCCCAGTCCGGTCCGGTGGTGGTGCTGGCCGGCCCGTAGGAGGTTCCATCGGAGACCGCGGAAAAAACACTGTTGGCATGGTCCACGCCGGGCCCGCCGTGGCCGTATAAATAAAGATCGTAGGTTCCCGCGGGTACGGACGAAAGGGTCAGCCCGATCGGCGAATTACCGAAGGGGTAAAGAAAGGTGCCGTACATCGGGTCATCCACGCCGTTGCCCCAGGCGCCGGGCGCGTTGGTGATGGCCAGGTCGATTCCGGAATCGGTGCCGTCGGCGTATCGCAGGTCGGTTAGTTCGCCGTAAGTCCGGAATATCCCACCGGCACCATCACGGGAGTAGAGGTTCCAGACATCGGTACCCAAGGCGCCCACGGCAGCGAAACCGCTCTTGAGGGTGGAGGAGTTGACGCCAAACTGGACATCCACCAGGCGGTTGCCATTGACGACAATGGGTTCGTCGCCGCCGGGAACCGTATTGGTGTTCGATCCGCCATTGCCCGGATCATTCGTGCTGGAACTCGAGCCAGCGGCAATCTGTGCCAATTGGAGGCCGGAAATGAAACTGTTGGGATAGGCCCCCGGACTCACACGGACCACCAACGGATCGCCAGTGTGTTCCACGTCGATGCCTCGGAAAACGACATACTGCTGGTTCTCAATCCAGGTGGTGTTGGTCCAGCCCGGTCCTGAAGTAGTGGCTGCCGGGCCGTAGTCAACCCGGCTCACGTTCGCGCGAAAGACACTGTTGCCGGCGTCCAGGTTCGGACCGGCGTGTCCGTACAAATAAAGGTCGTAGCTCCCTGCCGCCAAGCCTTGCAGCTTCAAGGTGATATTGGGGTCGCTTCCCAAAGGGTAGAGATAAGTCCCATACATGGCGTCGGGATTCCCATTCGCCCAAGAACCTGGGGCATTGAGTATCGTCATCGAAGCGCCGGTCGGAGTGCCATCGGCGGACTGAAGATTCGTCAGGCTGCCTTCGCTTTTGTAGCCGGAGGCTCCATCGCGCGAGTAGAAATTCCAGACGTCGTTGGTCGCAAAGCCCACCGCCGCCGCGCCCACCTTGTGTGGGCTGGAGTCGTCTGCCAACTGCAGGTTGATCAGCGAACCGGGACCGTTGGTCGTGGGATTGATGATCGGGTCGGCTGAGGTAGAGCCAGCCAGGAGCAGTCCCAGCGCTCCGACGATCCCTCGCAGCAGGCTCAAGTTACGTGCGTGAGCGAAATTCGCGGACGCTGGTTTTGCTTTGGCCAGAAGGCGGCTCCCAAGGGCGGAAATGGTAGTCATGAAAAAGGGGGCGACTTGCGTGTCACCGTTAGTGGAGGTTACCATGGGCAATTGCTTGCAAATGTCAATCATGGGGGAAGGTGCGTAGCCACCGAGGGTGACGAAGTGGATGTGCGTGGTGGGACGTTGGGTTCGTTTTCCGCCTTTTAGGGTGCCACGTTCCAGACCGTGGGATTCCTTCTAGGCCCGCAGTATGCCATTCAGCGACGAGCCGCCGCTGCTACCTTGGCGTAGCCACCGAGGTGACGAGGTGGAGGTGCGTCGTAGGACGTCGGGTCCACTTTCCGCCTCGTCACCTCGTCGGCTACGGGCGTTCGCTTTGCCTTGTTCAAATCAAGTCGCTCGCGTTCAATGGGCTGCCGATGATCTTGCCGCAACTCATGGCGCGGTTTGCCAAGCATGGGGACGATGCCGTCTTTTACGAGATGCAGGCTCTGGACGCGATCGCCTGGATGGAGTCCAAGGGGGTGCGGTTCGGGGTCGGCACAACCGTACTCGACCTCGGATGCGGGCACGGAGTCTTTGGCGGGGCGTTGCTGGCCAAGGGATGCAGCGTCACCTTTGCGGACGAATCGAACTACCTGTTACCCCAGTTTCGCGACCAGCCATTCCGGTCCGTCAATCTGGACCGGGATACGATCAGTGGGCTTGGGCAATTCGACCTGGTGGTTTGCTCCAACGTCCTGGAACATTTGGCCAAACCGCGGCGCTTGATCGATGCGGCTCCCGACTTGCTCACTCCGACGGGCTGTTTTTATTTGAGTTGGACGAATTGGCTGTCGCCTTGGGGAGGTCACGAATTTTCGCCCTGGCACTATTTCGGGGCGACTCTGGGTCCTCGCGTCCACGACCTGTTTGCCAAGAAGCCGCGATTCCACAAGCCGTACCTGAATCTATTCCCAACCTACATTGGTGGCATGCTTCAGTACATTCGGTCGCAAGGAAAGCTGGCCGTGGCAAGCATCGCTCCCCGTTATTATACCGAGTTCGGCTGGCTCATGTCGGTGCCGGTGGCGCGTGAGTTCCTGGCCTGGAATTGCAGCTTGTTGCTGAGGAAAAGCAACAAGCCCTGACCAAAATCTGGAAGCTTGGGACATCCGAAATGCCACGCCGATGGACCGCTTGTTGCCAACCCGTTGGTTTGTCTGGCTCTGGATCGCTGTGGCCCTGTTCACGAGTTCACCGCTGAGGGCCGCCCGGTTGCTGAACATCCAATGCGGGGATGCCGCGACCCACGCGCGCCAGGGGGTGGCGGCCGTCGGTCTCAGCGATGGCGACCAGTGGAACCTATACTCGCCCCACCTTCCGCCCGCCGCTTTGACCAACCTCCTGTTCTCCGATGGGCTGCCCTCGGGAATTGGCCTGTCCGTTTCCAATGCCGTCGGTTCGTGGAGCAATGGGGCCTCTGATGAACTGGGGTTGTACCTTTATCCGTATAACAAGGGCAATATCGATATCCAGTTGTCCCGGGTGCCGCCCGGAAAGTATGACTTGGTGGTCTATGGGCATGGCGGTCCCCAATTGGACCGGTATAACGGGATTTATACGGCAGCCACTTCCGGCCAGAGGCTGGGCCCGCTGGCCACGTCAACCGGTTCGGATTGGCAACAGCAAGGCTGGGCGGAGGGCGGCCAATACGTGCGCTTTCGCGGAGTGATAGTAGGAGACGACGGCCGGCTGGGCGTAGTGGGGTTGCCGGGTGAACATGATGGGCGCGCCGTTTTCAATGGCCTCCAGTTGATTGCCCCCGACGAAACAGTGGATGACCGTCTCGAGACGCTCATCAATATCCAATTTGGTGAGGCGGCGGACCTCCGCAAGACCGGTACCGCCGCCGTTGGCAGGCGGTCGGACGACCATTGGAACTTCTATTCCGGTCGCGGACCGAATGGTTTCAAGGAAATCGGGTCGCTCAACACTCTGCTGGCGTTTGATCGGCAGGTAACCGGGGCCCGGATGACCATACGGAACGCGGCGGGCCTGGGGAAGAACGGCGTTCCCGATCCGATGTTCGGCAACTATCTATATTCTCCGGGGACCAATAGGAATCTTGGGATTGAGATTCACGATCTCTTCGTAGGTCTTTACGACCTTTATCTCTATGGGCATGGAGGGCCACGGCTCGACCTGGCCAATAGCGTTTTTACGGCGGAAGCCAGTGGCGAAAAGTATGGTCCCAGGGCCACAGTGCAAGGACCGGGCTGGACAAATTCCCATTGGATGGAAGGACAGCAATACGTCGTGCTGCAGAACGTCCTGATTGCCAAGCCGGGAGACATCCTGGCTGTCAAGGAGCTGCCCGGAGCGGACGGCAGGGGCTTTATCAACGGGATGCAGATCCTAAAAAAGCCGGATTTGGTTCCGCCAAGTGCGGCTCTTGTTAATATCCAGTTTTCGGCGGCGGGTCTACCCCGAAAGTCCGGCAAGGCGGCCGTAGGCCATTCCTCTGGGGACGTCTGGAATTGGATCGAGCCGCTGGAGAAGTCGGAGCGGCCCCTGGTTTACGCAGACGGAAACCTGTCCGGCATCTCCCTGGCAATTACGAACGTGTTGGGCGTCTGGGGCAATGGGGACCCAGACCCCATGTTTGGCCATTATGCCTATCCCCCAGAGGGAGGGTTTATTCGCTGCAGGCTCAGTTCCTTGCCGGTGGGAGAATATGAGTTTTACCTGTATGGGCACGGAGGTGATGAGTGGGGTGTGGCTAACACGCTGTTTTCGATCCATTCACTGGGCGCCACGTACGGACCGCTTTTCACCGCTGCGGAAGGCCAGTGGCGCGGCGTCAGTTGGCGCGATGGGCGGCAATACGTGGCTATTCGAGGTGTGACGATCACCGAAAACCACCAGAGCGTGGAGATCGATGCTGAGGGTGGGGTCTCGGGCTCGGCGTTTTTTAGCGGTATGCAAATCGTGCGCCGCATTGAATAGGGGTATTTCGTCGGCGAATCTCTCTCCAACAAACGAGTAAAACCGAGCATCATTGCTTATCGGATTGTCCGCAGGGTATCCGCTTTCCATGGCGTGGCTGGGCTTTACTCTGGACGCATGCGAGTTGCCGCGCTGGCTATGCTAATGGCCGGATTGATTTCGGTTGCGTTGGAGGCCGAGAAAAAGGTGTCCAAGACCGATCGGTCCAAGGCGTCGATGTTGCCGCCTACCGCGGGGACGGGGCTGGCGACTACGGTCTTGGCGGAACGAGCGCGGGAGTCGGTGGTTACGATCACCACCCGTGCCCCTGACGGTTCGCCCGGAGGAGTTGGCACCGGATTCTTCATTTCCACCAACGGTTTGGTGGCCACCAGCCTCCACGTTATTGGCGAAGGACGCCTGGTTTCTGTTCGCACGGCTGATGGGGCGCTGGCCTCCGTGATTTCGATTTATGCTTGGGATCGCCATGCCGATTTGGCGGTTTTGAAGGTGGACGGGACTCGTCGCAGTTTTCTGCCGTTGGCGCTGGCGAACGATGTGAAACAGGGCACCGAAGTGATCGCCATGGGGCATCCCTTTGGTCTGGAACAAAGTGTGGTCGAGGGTGTGATCTCGGCTGAACGAGAGGTAGATGGGGTCTCCATGTTGCAATTGGCGATGGCCGTCGAACCAGGAAACAGTGGAGGACCGGTAGTGGATCGCGCGGGACAGGTGGTTGGCATCGTGAACGCCAAGGCGGCTCTGACTCGCAATCTGGGATTCGCAACCTCGGTCAAGTTGCTCTCCCACCTCTTGGCGCAGCCGAACGCCACCACCTTGGAGCGCTGGATGCATTTCAATTCCCTCGATACCAATGAATGGACCGAGGTCTTTGGAGCGGCCTGGCACTGGCACAGCGGGCAGATCGAGGTGGAAAATCCCGGTCACAGTTTTGGCGGACGGGCCTTGCTTTTGAGGCGCGAAATGCCGCATCGGGTGCCGTACGAGCTGGAGGTGGAAGTGCGGTTGGAGGATGAATCGGGAGCAGCGGGGCTGGTCTTCGATTCCGACGGCGTAGGCAAGCACTACGGTTTCTATCCTACGGGCGGCCGGATTCGGGTCACCGCTTTTGGCGGTCCCGAGGTCGGTTCATGGCAAATTCTCCAAACTTTGACGAGCGAGGCCTATCTACCGGGAGAGTGGAACCGCCTGCGAGTTCGCGTATTGGCTGATGGCTTTGAGGGATACGTCAATGACCAACGGGTCTTTGCGGCACGGGAGCGGGTGTTCGGCAACGGTTTGGCAGGGTTGGCGAAGTTCCGCGATACCAAGGCGAATTTTCGAAGCTTCAGCCTTCGGCCTTTGGATGCGGCCGAGTTAGCTGGGGCGTCGTTCACGGCTCAATCTCACAACTTGGCTTCGCCTGCACGGGAATGGTTGCAAACCAACACCGCCGCTGACCGCTCCGATCTCCTGCGCCAGGCCGCAGATTTCGAACGACTGGCGGCAGAGTATCGACGAGCGGCCGATCGAAGTCACCAGTCGAAGGTAATCGCGGCCTTGCGACAGGAACTTGACCAACCGGAGGAGAAAATTGGACTTTTCCGGGCGGCGCTGCTGCTTGCGCAATTTGATCAACCCGCATTGGCAATCGCTCCTTATGAACGCCAGCTCCAACAACTGGTGAGCGACGCGCGCAAGCAGTTAGCCGACACCGATACCGCGCCGCAGAAACTCACGAAGATTCGACATTTCCTCTTCGAAGAGAGCGGTTTCCACGGCAATCGCTTCGACTACTACGATCTGGCGAACTGCCATCTCAATTCCGTTCTGGATGAGCGCGAGGGGATCCCTGTCACGCTTTGCGTGCTGTATCTGGAGTTGTGCTGGCAATTAGGCATCAAAGAAGTGGAAGGATTGCCCTTGCCGGGTCATTTCATGGTGCGGTTTCGTCCAGCCGGAGAAAAAGGCCGGGTCGTCGACGTTTTTCGTCAAGGAGCCGAGCTCTCATTTGACGAGGCGGACCAGTTGGTCGCGGCGGAAATGGAAAGGGAACCCCACAGTGCAACCGTCAAAGCTGCCTCCAAGCGCGATATCATTCTTCGAATTGCCGGCAACCTGCGGCAGTTCAGTCAAAAGCGCTCTGGCATGCGGGAGTCATTGCCCTATTTGGACCTCTTGGTGGAATTGTCCGAAAGCGAGAGGGAAGGGGCCGCCAATCGGATCGACCGTGCGGGTCTGCTGGTCGAAACCGGCGACCGAATCCGGGCGCGGTTGGATCTCCAATGGATTGTCGATCACCGACCCGAGGGTGTTGATATCGAGCGGGTTGAAGCGGCTTTGAGGCAACTATCCGAGGCGGAATAGGCAGTCGTGGACGGAGGCCCTTTGAGGATGGCCTGAACACGTTCCCGCAGGGCGGGCACCACCTCGGCATCGAACCACGGATGGCGTTTGAACCATCGAATATTGCGGGGGCTTGGATGAGGCAACGGAAGGTATTCCGGCAGGTATTCCCGCCAGGCAGCAACCGTGTCAGCCAGGGTCTTGCGTCGATTATTCTGGAGGTAGAAGGCCTGCGCATAACTGCCAATCAGCAAGGTAAGCTGGATATTGGGCAGGGCAGCTCGCAATTGGGGGTGCCACTTCGGCGCGCATTCGGGTCTGGGCGGCAGGTCACCGCCTTTTCCCTTTCCCGGGTAACACATCCCCGTGGGAATAATGGCCAGAACCGATTCGTCGTAAAACTCTGCTCGGGAAAGGTTTAACCATTGCCTCAAGCGATCTCCGCTGGGGTCGTTCCAAGGAATGCCGGTTTCGTGGACCTTCCGGCCCGGGGCCTGTCCGACTATCAGGATCCGCGCCTCGATGCCCGCTCGCAGGGTGGGGCGGCACCCCAAGGGCAGGGCGGATTCACAGGTGCGGCACGCCCTGACCTGCGCGAGCAATTCTGCCAGAGAAATACCAGTCACAAAAAAATTTTGAACGTTTGCCTCAACTCGCGTCTAATAGACGAAATTCTAAAACGCAACGTGCCGTTCGCTTTGGTGAGGCCGTAAGGGGTTTGCCTTTCCTCGACCCCCGAACCCACCGGGCAGATGGCCGCAGATTTTAGTTCAGACATGATTGAAGTAGAAAACCTGGTCAAAGAGTTCGGGCCCAAAAAGGCCGTCAACGGTGTGACCTTTTCCGTGAAACGCGGAGAGATCCTCGGTTTTCTCGGACCCAACGGCGCGGGAAAATCGACGACCATGCGGATGCTGACGGGATATTTCCCTCCCACATCTGGCAAGGTCAAGGTCGGCGGGCATGATGTCAACGAAGACCCCATCGCTGCCAAGAGGCTCATCGGATACCTTCCGGAGAGTGCCCCTTGCTATAGCGACATGACGGTCCAAGGTTTCCTGCGGTTCGCCGCGGAAATGCGTGGCCTGTCGGGCATGGCACGGGATGAAGCCGTGCGGCGCACGGTGGGTATGTGCTTCCTGGAGTCGGTGTTGCATCAGAGCATCGACACGCTTTCCAAGGGTTACAAACACCGGACGTGTTTCGCGCAGTCCATCATTCACGATCCAGAGGTTCTGG
>DATJII010000299.1:0-22206 GCA_035493435.1 Candidatus Limnocylindria bacterium
GCGCTGCTCGGTTAATTGGCGGTTGGCTTCGTTGAGCGCCTTTTGCGCTTCGTCTGCGACAACCTTATCCACCAGGTTCTTTCGGTTCTCCATTTCGGCGTCGAGTTTGCCCAACAAAACACGGTTGGTTTCCTGCAGGGACGAGATCTTTTCGGCGGCGCGGAGAAGTTCCTTGGGGTCCACGGGAGCAGGCTGAGCGCTGAGGGCTTCTCGTAACTTGGCTTCCAGTAGTTGCTTTTCTCCCGCCAGTTGCCGGATTTGGGTGGTCAGGGCGTCAAATTGCGCAATGACTTCGCCTTCAGGAGCCAAGGTGGCAGGCACACCATTCGTGCCGGACCCAATCGCGTTGGCCGGTTGCGTTGTCGGTTGAGGGGCGGAGGCGGCCTTTCCTTTCAGGAATTGAAGTTTTTCGGCGACGTAACGCAAGCGGTAGGCGATGACGCGTTCATTCCACGTAGGGTAGTTGTTTTTCAGGACTTCCAGTTGATGCTGGGCCTCGGTAAACACCTCTCTGGCCTGGGAATACTGGCCAGATTCTTGCTGAGAATCGCCTTGTTGAATTAAGTTGTAGATCTGAATGAAAAGGTCGTCCGCACCGTCCCCACGCAGCCTTACGGCCAGTACGGAAAGGAAGAGGAGCAGTGTGACGAGGCGTTTCATGTGCGGAATGGAATACGCCTTGGGGCCGGGATTTGCAATCGAAGCGATGTTTTCGGCTTTTCTGTGCAACTTTTGGCGGAAGTCGAGCATCGCATGGCTTGTCAGACTTGTTCGCATGAAGTACCCGTTCGCAGTGCACCACATGAATCCAGCCCGCGCTTTCCGACTTCGCGGGATTGCGGTGATCTTCGCCTGGCTCTGCCAGTGCTGGCAGCCGCAACGGCTGGGAGCGGAGGATCGCTTCGAGTACCGTTACGAGGAGTACCAAGAGGAAGGGGGGCGAATGCACATTCGTACCCATTCGGCGTTTTTTGAGGCGGAACTCGATCCCAAGTTTGTGGTGCGTGGACAGTATGTGTACGACGGCATTTCGGGGGCTACCCCGACGGGTGGATTACCCCAGCCGGGCAGCGACAAAGTCCCCATGGTGGAAGTCACCCCGGATCTGCGCCATGCGTATAATGTCGAGACGGACATCAAGACCGGTATCTTTACCACCCGCCCCCAGGTATCCTATAGCAGCGAGCATGACTATCGCTCGTGGGGGCTTGCGCTGAATGAAAGTGTCGAACTCAACCAGAAAAACACGACGCTCAATTTCGGTTTTGCCCGGAATATCGACAAAGTTTCAGGAACGGCAACGTCGTATCGATTTGCCAACAAGGACACCTGGGATGCCATGGTTGGCGTCACCCAATTGCTCGATCCGAAAACCTATCTCACGGTCAATTTCACCTTTGGGATGGAACACGGCTTTCTGAGCGATCCGTACCGAAGTATAAGCGTTTTCGATCCGCAGATTCCTGCGGCACTGGGCGGTGATCCCGCTTTCACGGACGTCGAGAATCGGCCGAGTCGACGGGTCAAGGAGACCGTTTTTGTGGGATTGACCCACTTTTTTGACCGCCTGAACGGAAGTGGGGAACTCAGTTATCGTTTTCACAACGACGACTGGGATGTCATAGGGAACACTGTTCAGATCACCTGGAACCAGAAGATTGGCCGTTCGCTAACCCTCTCGCCTTCGTTCCGCTATCATCGCCAGACGGCGGCCAATTTTTATCGTACCAGCGTGAAGGGGCTGGCCTTCGTTCCCGAGGGAGCCACTTATATCACGGATTCGGCGGGGAATCCCGCCCCGATTCCCTTCCAGGCGTTGGACTACACTCCGGCTCCTGGTGAAGTAGTCGCGGCGATCCTGGCTCCCTATCCCACCTATTATTCGTCGGATTACCGACTGTCGGAACTTCAGTCTTTTACCTACGGCTTGGCCGCCCATTGGCGTTTCCACAAACACTGGAGCATCGACGCATCGTATCAACGCTATGAAATGGAGGGGCTGGATGGTTTCACGCCCCAAAGCGCTTATCCCTCGGCTAATGTCTTTTCCGCCGGAATCGCCTTCTTATGGTAGCGGTACTGCCCCAGTCCACAGTTGCGCCATTACCGGATGAGTTCGGGACGCGGTCAATCCAGGCCCGAATTGCCCCCACGGTGAGCCACAAGGCGGTTGCTGGGGGAGCCGAGGCGACTTTCCAGGCCATGGGAACTGTCTGCCGACTGATGGCCACCGGGCGGGAACCTGAGTTACGTCGATTCTTTGCCGAAGCGATTGCTTGGGTAGCTGCGTTCGAGGCGAAATATTCCCGGTTTCTTCCTGACAGTCTGGTCAGTCGAATCAATCAAGGGGCGGGGGGAGATTGGGTGGCGTTGGATCCGGAGACCGATCGTATCCTGACGATGTGCCAGGAAATGCACTTTTTGACCCGGGGTGCCTTCGATCCCACGTCTCTGCCACTGATCCGGCTTTGGAATTGGAAAGTGGAACGTCCCGCCATTCCCCAGGATGCGGAAATAGCCGCTGCCAAGGAGTTGGTCGGATGGAATCGAGTCGAACGCAAGCCAGGACAGGTGCGACTGCCCAAGGCGGGGATGTCCCTGGATTTGGGCGGTATGGGCAAGGAATACGCGGTGGATTGCGTTAGCGCTTTGGGAGCCCAGCGTGGCTTGGCAGGACTGTTGGTTGATTTCGGGGCAGACGTGCGGGTTTCGGGTCTGCCTCCGGATGGTCGCCCGGGTTGGCACATTGGATTGGAAGACCCCGATCGGCCTGGCACCTGCTGGACCGGGTTGGCGGTTCGCGACGCTGGCGTGGCGACTTCTGGCGACTATGTCCGAAAGTTTGAGCTCAATGGACGCCGATACGGGCACATCATTGATGTAAGGACAGGGTATCCGGTCGACAATGGTGTGCGCGCTGTCAGCGTCACTGCGCCGACGTGCACGATGGCCGGAATGTTAAGTACGGCGGCTTTTGTTCTGGGGCCGGAAGCGGGCTTGAAACTGATTGAAACGCAGATGGCCGCGGCGGGTGCGCTCAGCACCGCCCGGGGAAGATTATTTTCCCGGAGAATCACGCAGTATATGACCCACTAGGAAATCGCGAAAGCGGTTATGAGGAGGAATTTCAGCATGCAAAAATACGTTAAACGAGGAGGACTGGCCATCGCCGTTCTGTTCGCCCTGACCGCGTTCGCGGCCAGCGAGACCAAGCCGGGCGATAAGTTTCCCAATCTGGCCAAGATGGAATTGGAAGGCACCATTCCCGATACCAAGGGCAAGGTGCTCATGGTGGATTTTTGGGCATCCTGGTGCGATCCCTGCAAGCGGGCCTTTCCTATAGTCAAGGAACTCCACGAAAAGTATGCCGACAAGGGGCTCGTGATCCTGGCGGTTAGCCTGGATGAAAATCGCAAGGAGATGCAACGCTTCCTGGCGGATCATCCGGTACCTTTTGCGGTGGTGCGTGATGCACGCGAGACGCTGGCGCGGGCGGTGCGTCCTCCGGGCATGCCCACCACGATATTCGTGCGGCCCGATGGCACAATTCACTCCATCGTCAGTGAAGCAGTGGATTCTGGCTTCAAAGAAAAGTTGACCAAGATGGTGGAGGACGCCTTGAAAACCCTCCCGCCCAAACAATGAAACGATTTACTCCTAAGGGCCGAAGCTGGCTGCTAGGCCTGGGTTTTGTGGCGCTCTTCTCGGGTTGCACCCACGTGCAGCCCTGGCAGCGAGGAACCCTCGCCGACCGTACCATGCGAGCGGATCGGGATCCCTTGGGCACAGCTGCCTCCGAACATATCTGGTTTAGCCGGGAGGCGGTGACCGGGGGGCGGGGAGTCGGCGGTGGCGGATGCGGGTGCAATTGACGGAATTTCGCGCAGTTTGGCAAGGGGGACCGCTTTCTCGTGGGCCCTTCAGGAACTATGAAGAAGAAAAATATATTCAGTTACGTGTTGGCCGCGGTGCTGCAGTTTGCGCCGCTGGCGCGATGGATTTCACCGGTGACGGCACTTACATCTTCTCCCATGGCGATGATATTGCGATGGGCGATGGGTTCCGTCGCGGTAGCGGGAACATTTCACGGGGTTTCGGCGGCCAGTAGTGTCACACCGACAAGTGTCACCGGGACCAACGGGATCACTGTCTCGCAGAAATTCACGGTCGCGGATCCAGAGTATCCTAGTGGCCCGAAGTCCTATTCGGCAACGGGATTGCCTCCGGGGCTTTCCATAATTCAATCGGGCGCCAGCCGGGGTGTGGTGACGGGAACACCCACCAAGGCCGGGGTCTATAACGCCACCGTCATCGGCTGGGAGTTGTCGCCACCCGGCGGGCATAATTCACCCCATGCGGTGAAGTTCACGATCCTGACCACCGGAACGCCTCCGACCGTTACAGTGGATCCGCTGCAGGCGACCGTGGCGGAAGGTGGGGTGTTAACGCTCACGGCGAATACCAGCAACAACGGCCCCTTCACGTTCCAGTGGCTGAATGGCGATCTGGAGATTTCCAAGGCCCCCAACAGCACGCTGGTCTTCAATCCGATCAAGCTGACCGAGACTGGTTCTTATAAGGAGCGCGTAGCCAATGGTTTTGGAACCGTCTTCAGCGCTGTAGTTCCCGTAACAGTTACACCTGCTAGGCCGACGATTTCCAGTTCACCCAAGTCCATCGCGATTCACGCCGGTGAGTCGTTCGAACTTACCGTCGGGGTGGGGGGAGCCGGTCCGTTCACGTATCAGTGGCTTAGCAACAATATCGCCATGCCAGGGGGGACCGCCAGCACTTATGCGGTGTCCAAGGCTACGCCTGCGGTCAGCGCGAATTACGCGGTGCGGGTAACCAATGGAGGGGGCACATCCACCTCGGATCCCGCCACCGTGCTGGTAGCCAATCCGCTTGCCTTGCTCGCGCCGTCCCTTGATGGCGCTGGAGTCATTACGCTCAGTTTCACGGGGTTAACCAACCGTCTATACACTGTCGAAGCGGCTCCTGGGGCTGCTGGATCGTGGCAGGCTTTGGGTGCCAATGTCCCCGGCAACGGTGGCGTCAGCACGGTGTCCGATAATCCAGGTGTCAATACCCCGCGGTTTTATCGGGTGAAGACGGCAAATTGAGGAATAGGTGTCCGTTTGGCCGGCACACCGGCCATACATAAGTGAGCAGATGGTTGGGAGGGTTCCTAACCTGAGTGCTCCGGGTGGTGCCTGCGGCGGGATGAGTTGTCCCGTCGTGGGCACCTTTATTTTTCCGAGCTCACGGTGTGCCAAGGAGCGATCGGCGCGGGGCGTTGGTACTGTAGGTCAGTGCGGCTTGTTTCCGGATCCGTTCGGAGTATTCCGGGAGGCGTGCCTTGAGGTCTCTTTGCACCAGAACTTCACGAATCTGCGTTTCCACCTCCTCCAACGGAAGCTTCCGTTCAGTTGTCTTGCTGATGAGTTTCAGGATATGAAAGCCCATATCCGATTCGATTAGCCTGCTGATTTCGCCGGGCTTCATCGCGAAGCCTGCTTCGTCGAGTTCCTTGATCGCTTGGCCGCGCACGACGGAATAGACGCCACCGCGCGCCTTGGCGGGTTCGTCTTCGGTGAATTCCTTGGCTAAGGCGGAAAAATCCTCATTTTTCTGCGCCCGGTCCAAGGCGGCGATGGCGCGCGCTTTTTTTTCCGCAATCCGGATGGCCGACAGCTTTTCTCCCGTCTGGGGATCCCGGGTGCTAAAGAAGATCTGGGCGATTTGCATTCGCGCCGGAGTCTCCCAGCGGGCTGGGTTTTCGTCGTAATAAGCCTTGATATCCGAGGTGGGGATTTTGACCTGGTCGTTGACTTCCCGTTGGATGACGGTTCGGGAAAGGACTTCGCGAAAGTTTTGCAGCCGCAATTGTTCTTCCGTCAGGCCCTGCGACCGCAAATGGGCCTGAAACTCTTCCGGGGTGCCGAGTCTCAACTTCTCGGCCTTGATGAATTCTCCCGCTTCGAATTCCGACCTTTTGACCTCGCTGAGTGTGGCGTGGTTGGTGGTGAGGGTCATGAACACGAGCTGATCCAGGAGGATGGCCCGCAGGACCTCTTGCTTGTCTTCGGGAACGACCTGTTGTTGCTCGGTTGCGCTCCGCAGGACCCGGCGAAAGTCCCGCTCCAAATCTCCCCGCGAGATGACGATTCCTTTGCCCGAGACCAGCACCTCGTCACCTGCGGGAGGCTGGGGGGTGTCCGCCAGAAGACGAGTAGCTTGGGCGAGCCAGAAAAGGGCGGCTAATGCGGTCGCGCACGACTGTCGAAGCATTGGCCGACAATAATGGCGGCGGCAAACCGGTGCAACCGGTCTATCCAGCCGCCACAGAATATGGCGGACAGTCTTGACCGTAGGGCTGCCGTCCTAAATGCTGCCGCGCCTTCGGTGCATATGCGGCAAACTATCGGGCAACTCCTCCTCGGAATGGCTACCGTGACGGTCACGGCGGCAGAAGCTCCGCGCATTGAGTGGGGGCCCCTTTGGCATGAATTCCCGCTCACGCTGAGATTGGGTGAGCGGGCAGAAGGTCCAGGCCCATTCTATTGGCAGGAAACGACGCCGGAGTCATGGCTCAAGGCGTTCGGCCCATTTTACGTTCGGTACGAACAGCCGGGGGCGGAGTATTCGCAGACCGAAATCCTGTACCCAATCTTCAGCATTGACCGGGTCGGACCACAGTATCGTTGGAACGTCTTCCAATTGATCAGCGGCAGTGGTGGCAGGAATCTCGACGATTCCGGGGTGCGCCGACACACGGTCTTTCCCATTTACTTCCAGCAAACGAGCACCACGGGCACGAACGATTACTTGGCGGTTTTGCCCTTTTACGGGGATTTGAGGCACCGGCTTTTTCGCGATGAGGTGCATTTTGTGATGCTTCCGTTCTATGTCCGGACCCGGAAAAAGGACGTCATCACCGATAACTACGTCGCTCCGTTCTTCCATATCCGGCACGGTGGTGCCGTGGGCTGGCAATTCTGGCCGTTGTACGGGCAGGAATCGCGCCTTCCGACGACGCGCACCAACGAATTGACGGACGCGGTGGAGGTAGTGCCTGGGCATGAGAAACAGTTCGTCCTTTGGCCAATTTGGTTCAACGACCGGCTGGGTTTGGGGACCACCAATGTCGTGACCAATCGAGCGCTATTGCCGCTTTATAGCCTTAGCCGCAGCCCGGCCAAGGACCAGTCCACCTACTTGTGGCCGTTTTTCTCCCATACGGTGGATCGGGAAAACAAGTTCGACGAATGGGGCATGCCATGGCCGGTCATTGGCTGGGCCAACGGGGAAGGGAAGCATGCCCGACGATTCTGGCCCGTCTGGGGCAAGGCTTCGAATGCCAAGCTGCAGAGTGATTTTGTGGCCTGGCCGATTTACACCCACCAGCACTTGGTGGCACCGCCGCTCGATCGCGAGCAGTACCGGTCCATGTTCTTCCTCTACCGCGACGTCCGCGAGACAGACCTGAATAGCGGCAAGTCGTCCCGTTGGAATGGCCTTCTACCGCTGTTCATCCATCGTAAGGATCGGGAAGGCCGCGAACGCTGGCAGTTTCCTGCCCTTATTGAACCGGTATTGCCGAGCAACAGCGCGATTGACCGAGGTTGGTCGCCATTCTGGACGTTGTATCGATCCGAGAAGAATCCGACGGTAGGTGCTTCGAGCCAGTCCCTGCTTTGGAATCTTTATCGCCATGATCGAACGACCAACGAGACCCGGACATCGTTTTTCTTTGGTATGGTCCGAACCCAGAAGACCGCTGCAGGACGTCATTGGTCCCTTTTCTGGACCGGATCCAAGCTCACGCCGCCGGTTGCCAAAAAGGAAGAGCCGAAGCCGGAACTGCATCATGGAAAATAAAACCCATCATTTTCCGATCTCCGGCCAGGCTGGCAGTCGGTCCTGCTCGCTTTGGCCTGCCGCAAAATTCCCGGCGTGCCAAGCTACCCTCTCCCCGTATATAAACTTCCCTCGCTGATATGTTTCGCGAAATCGGCCAGATGATTCTGCTGTTCACCGCCTGGGTGCGGTCCCTGCCGCTTGCCTGGCGGCATCGTCGGCACTTGGCGGAACAGCTCTTCGAAATCGGCAACGCCAGTTTGTTCATGGCGTGTGTTCTCTCCTTTTTCATTGGTGGCGTGTTGTCGCTCCAGGCCGGCCCCCTTTTGGTGCAGCGCGGCCTGGGCTCCATGCTGGGCGGATTGGTCGCCGAATCCATGTGCAAGGAATTGGGACCGGTGATGATGGCGATCCTGATCGCGGGTCGGGTCGGTTCATCCATGGCGGCGGAACTCGGATCCATGGCGGTCTCGCAGGAAATCGACGCTTTACGAACGTTGAACATCAATCCGGTTCACTATCTGATTTTGCCTCGGGTACTGGCGATTTCCATTGTCCTGCCTTGTTTGGTGGTTTTTTCCGATTTGGTGGGTTGCGGCGGCGGCGCATTGGTCGCCGCGTTCAACACGGATATCGCCGTGGGAACGTCGACGTTCTTTGGGAATTTGCGACAGGTCCTGGAGTTCAAGGACGTCTTTCACGGACTGCTCAAGAGCTTGGTCTTTGCGACGCTCATTGGTTTGGTTTGCTGTCACCATGGCATGGTAACGCGTGGGGGGCCACGTGGTGTTGGCCGTAGCGTCACCAAGGCGGTGGTCAATTCCATCGTTTTGATTTTGATCACCGACTACCTCCTCACCCGTGTTCTGCTTCCCCTTAACCGCTTTCACTCATGAGTGTCCCAGAAACCAAGAGTGCCCCAGAAACCAAAAGCGGCGTTTCGGTTCACGTTCGCGGCCTGCGCAAGAGTTTCGGTGAACACGCCGTGCTAAAAGGAATCGACCTGGAAATCCAGGCGGGCGAGATCTTCGTCATCATGGGGCCCAGCGGCAGCGGCAAATCCATATTCTTAAGGCACGTCATTGGTTTGGAAACTCCCGATGGTGGTGAGGTCTTGGTGGACAATATTCGCGTGGAGGACGACTCCATCCGGGATCGCGTCCGCATGGCGATGGTGTTCCAAAGCGGCGGATTGCTGAATTCGCTAAGCGTCGCTGAAAATGTGGGGCTTTATCTGGCGGAACATCGGATACATCCACCGAAGGAGATCGCCCGAGTGGTTAAGGAAAAACTCGAAGCGGTCCAACTGAACGATGCCGATGGGGAGAAGAATCCGACGGAACTTTCCGGAGGCATGAAGAAGCGTGTAGCCATCGCCCGGGCCCTGGTCATGGAGCCTCAATTGGTGCTTTACGACGAACCCACCAGCGAGCTGGATCCCTTGGTCGCCATCACGATTGGACGGGAGATCGTGAAGCTGAATCGTCGGGTGGGCGCCACCACTGTGGTCGTTTCGCATGACAGGGATCTGGCTTTCGGGATTGCCGATCGCATTGCCTTTTTGGCGGATGGCAAGATTTTACAGGTGGGTACCAAGGAAGAGATCAAATCGTCGCAAATTCCCCTCATTCAGGAGTTTATTTCCGCAGACTTTGCCGTTAAATAGCGCTGTCTGGTGGCAGCGCTTGTGCCGAACGGGCAGGTTAGAAGGGCGTTCCCTCGCCCTATCGTTTAGTGTTTGAGTTTTCCCGTTTCGGGCGGAAGGGTTTTGGACCGGACGGTGTGGCAAGCACCGTGGCGTATCGTTTGCTGTCGATCTCCCCCATTCGGCAGCCAGAATAGAATGAGAAATCGACGGAGTCGCGCGGCGAGGAAGATTCGCCGGGAAAGGCGGATTCGGGTCGCGCTATGGGCGAGCCGCGTCGTTGCGCTTTTGGGGCTTGCGTCCGCGAAAGCCTGGGCTCAATCCGCAGACCGCACGGGCATGCCCGAGCTCATTCGTCGCATGTCGAAGGAGGAGCCTGGCGAATTTTATACACCCACGGATGACCCCAGCACTGATTTTGCCATCCAGAGAGATTTGCCTTATCGGCCCACTCCGGTGGAACCGATCAAGGATTACAACATCAAGATGGGGCAGTGGACCGCCAAGTTCGATAGTTCCCTGGTCGCCCAGTACAACGATAATATTGGTTTGGGCGCCCCAGGAGTGGCTACGACCGGTCCGACCGATGATTTCATCATCACTCCGTCGGTAGGGATGCAGATTGCGCATCCCATTTCCCGTTACAATGGGTTCCGTTTCGATATCTCGCTGGGTTACGCCTCGCACGTCAATTTCCCGCAACTGGACGGACTTCGGGTTGGTCCCAGATCATCCATGGATTTCCATTTCAAAGTGGGCGATGTCACGCTGACTCTCTATGACGAGCTCTCCAGCAGTTCGGACGCTTCCACTCGAACCGAAGTGTCCGGTAATGGCAATCCGTCATCGGTCAATTTTCAGCGGCTGGTCAATACGATTGGGCTTTCGGCCAACTGGAATCCCACCAGGACGTTTTCCCTGACCGGAGGTATCAGCTACGGATTGGATCGCGGATTGAGCGATGCTTTCTCGCAGTTAAATCGCGATTCGAGGCAGTTCAATCTGGCCGCCTACCAGCGGGTGCACACGACTTTGACGCTGGGACTTACGTCGTTTTACAACGACTACACCTATCCCCAAAGGATCCAGAATGACGGTGCGATCTATGGTGTTGGACCGTTGATAGCCTGGCATCCGAGCCATTTCATCAATTTAAGCGCCGCCATTCACTACACCGTGACGCAATTCGCCAAGACCGGCAGCATCATGGATGCGGATGAGTATGCCGGTCTCACGTACGATTTCAGTGTCAGTCACCAGATACGCCAGCGGATCTTCCACTCGTTAACCTTTTCCAAGAATATTAACACTGGCTACGGGAGTAACTTCACCGACCTCTTGAGCGTTGGTTACCAGATCGGCTGGTCGATGAATTCAAAGACCGGGGTTTCGTTAAATACGTCCTTCCAGCAGTCGAAGCAGTCGGCGGCAAAGTTTGGATTGCCTCAGAATCAACTGCCCTTTATCCTCCTAGGAGGGGAAGAAATCATTCAGTATCCGGCTGGATCGTCAATTGATCCGAGTACGGGATTGGTTTTGATTCCAGTTACGGGAGAAGCAGCCGATATTTACCAAGTGGGACTGGGATTTACCCGGCAGTTGGGGCGTCGTATGAATCTGGGCTTGGGAGTTTCCAGAATCATTCGGGAAACGGCGGTTTCCGCTCAAGGATACACCCAGAATACGGTTACGCTTACCTTTGGTTATCGATTTTAGCATGCAATGTCGTCTGACAATCGCGATTTGTTTCGTGTTTTTGACGCTCGGCACGTTTGGTGCTGCCGTGGAGTCTAATGCTGTGCCCGGTTCTGTAACCAATAGCCTGATCGACGGAAGCCATCGCTCGGAGACCAACAAGTCGAATTCACGACTGATTGACATGGAGACTCGCGAGTTGAAGGCAGGTGACAATTTTCGATATTGGGTTTCAGAAGATCCTGCTAATCAACGAAATCCGGCTGAAATGCGGGTCCAAGTCACTCCGACCGGCATGCTCCTTTGTCCCGTCAGTGCGATTTTCCCCAATTACGTAACGATTAACTGCGCCAATCTTAAAGTCGCAGAAGTGCGAATGGCGATTAAGAAGGCGTTGGAAGAAAGCTACTACTACACAGCCACCGTTCATCTGGATTTGGACTCTGTGCCTCAGGGCGTGGAAGCCTCGGCATCCACTGCATACGCCATATTTCGTAATACCGTCACCGGCAAAGTACCGCTTCCCGAAGGCAAAAAGACCATGCTCTCCGAGGCATTGATCAGTTTGCATCCCCCCGACTACGCCGAGTTGAGAAAAGTGAAAGTCAGTCGGAAAGGGATTAACAATACGAAGGGGGAGATCATTAAGGTTGATGTGAAAGCAATTTTGGAAACGAACCAGCGGGACAAGGATGTGGAATTAAAGGATGGGGATATCGTTGAAGTCCCGGAGAAAACCTTTTCTTTCTAGGGACTGAGGATGGCCTGTCTGGCATGAAATATCCGTACTCATCCTATAATGCAGCGTTGCCGGGCTACGGGACTTCTCTCGTGGACCGGATCAACATTTACCTGCATTTCCGGAAGTATCTCAAGATCATCACGGACCGCTGGCTTTTGCTTTTGGTTACTGTGGTGAGCGGTACCGCGCTTGGCTGTTGGGTTGCTTTTACCAAGCCGTACATGTATCAGGCGCATTCGCGGGTCATGGTCGTGGACCCGCCGCGCCTGAACCAGAACAGCGGCGTCGATCTAACGGGGGAAGGCGGCGCCAAGTTCATGGACCAACAGCTCCAATTGCTGGTCAGCCGGGATTTGTTTAATAAGGTGAGCGCGAAGCTTTCGGAGAGTTCCGGCGGCACCAACAAGCTTATCGCCGCAACCCCGAAGCCGAGCTTGGAACGCTCTGGGACATTCCTGCTGAACGTGGTCAGCACCAATCTTGAGTACGCGCGACTTTTTTCAATTACCTGGGCGGACGAGTTTTTGGTGCTTAAAGCCCAGCAAGCGAACATTGAGAAAACAACGGTGGAGGCTGACGCCGGGAGAAAACTTCGCGAGTTCAATCGTAGTTTGGAGAAGGCTCAGGATTCCTTGCGTGAATTCCGGCGCAAGTACCTGATTGTGGTTACGGGCGACGAAGGCACGCGCAAACAGAACGATTTGGAACGATTGCTGAACAAGCAAACAGAGCTGGAAACAACTTTGGCACTCTACCGAGCGGCCAAGCCAGAGGATTTGGCCACGGGAAGCGTGAATCCCAAAGGGAACCCGGTGAACACTCCCCGGCGTGCCCAAGGCACTGATGGTTCTGACGACGCCAAATCTGAGTATTTTTCTCCCGGATCACGATATGTGGAGCAAAAATTGACCCTGAATCGGATGATTGCGACGCGCGATCAGTGGACCAACACCCTTCGCCCGAGTCATCCTTTCATGTTGCAGCGGGCCAGCGATATCGCGATGGCGGAAGCTGACATCAAATCGACTTTGGCGCTCATCGAAGAGGCGCGTCTGGCCCAGATCAGGAGTTTGGATTCCGAGCTTGCACGCCTTAATCCGGTGATCGAGACGAAGCGTGACGAGGTCTCCGAATTGACCAGCATGATCCAAGAGTACCGGACGTTGCAGGAAGACGAGAAATCAAGCCGGGAACAGGTTCGTGAAGTGAGCGACCAGATTGCCAAGTTTCAGCAGAATAGCGGTGGTGGTCCCCGATTCATCATATCGGAATCCGGCGCGGCGGAGGACAAACCGATTTCGCCGAACAAACCTTACATCATCGGGTGCGGAGTGGGTGGTGGGATGTTGGTAGGCATCGCCATCATGTATTTGTTGCATCGCCTGGACGACCGCCTGGAGAGTCCAGAGTCGATCGAAGAGGCCTTGGAAGAGCCGATCATGGGCCAGTTGCCGGAAGTGGATAAACGGCACTACAAGGAGGGTTATTTGCTCCTCTCGCGCATGAAGTCGCACACGATGTTTGCGGAATCATTGCGTGGCGTGCGTTCGGCTTTGCTGCTCAGCCCCGAGGGCTCGAGCAAACGGTTTATTGCGGTAACCTCGGCGGTGCCCGGTGACGGCAAGACGACATTTACGGCGAACTTCGCCATCACGCTGGCCAACTCAGGGAACCGCACGCTGCTGGTGGACGCCGATTTGCGGCGCGGCAACATTCACGGCTACTTTGACCAGCCACTGGAGGGCGGACTTTCGGAGGTCTTGCAGGGCAAGCTTTCGTTTACTGAAGCAGTGCGGGAGACCGGGATTCCGAATCTGTTTTTCATGCGAGCCGGGGAGCGTCCCCAAAATCCCAGCGAGCTCTTGCTGGCCAATACGACCCGCGACCTTATCCGCGACCTTCGTGCCGAGTTCGACTACGTGATCTTCGATTGTCCGCCGCTGACCGCGATCGATGACACGTTCTCGATTGCAGCGTATCTGGACGGACTGTTCTTCGTGATCCGGGCGGGGCGAACCTCCATGCGTTTTGCCAAGATGGGCATCAACACCATCCGGCAGCGCGGGACACCGATCCTGGGCCTGATTGTCAATGGCGTGCCCATCGACAACCCGTATTATTATTATACCACCTATTATTACGCTTCTTATTACCACCGTCCGCTGAAGCAGGACGAGCCTGCGGCGCCCGACCGGCGCCGGATTCCGACCGCCAAGGCGCCTGCCTTGCCGCCCGGCATGCAGTTGCCGGACCAGCATTCCCAGCACGGGGACGAATCAGGCGGAAACGGCAATGGCGGACTTCATGGTATGAAGCCCCTCGGATCGACCGGAATGAACGGCCATGGGGCAAAGGGAAACCCCGCCGACCAGGGGCATGGAAGCATCGAGCCCGGCGTCAAGAAGCCTGGCCCTCCGGCGAGTGGCAAGGACTCGTAGGGCGCAGGCATCGTGGGATGCATGAACGATTTCGTTCCACCGACCTTATGGCGCATCTTGCACGAGACGCCTGGATTGGAGCGAAGCTATTTGGTGGGAGGATGCGTTCGCGATTGGATCCTGGGCAATTCCGTCACCGATTTTGATGTCGAGGTTTTCGGCATTGGCTTTGATACCCTATCCCAAGCCCTCGAGCGTTGGGGACGGGTGGATTTGGTGGGACGGGCCTTTGGTGTCATCAAGCTCTCCGCACCCGACGGGCGAACCTACGACTTTGCGTTACCTCGGCGCGATTCAAAGGTCGGCGCGGGCCACAAAGGTTTTCAGGTGGAGTGTGAGCCTGATCTGCCGTTGCGGGAGGCAGCGGCCCGGCGCGATTTCACCTTCAATGCACTCGTGTACGATCCTCGGTCGGGCGAGGTTATCGATTTCTTCGGCGGCCGTACGGATCTCGAGCACAAACGACTACGTCATGTCGGTCCAGCTTTTGTCGATGATCCCTTGAGGGTTCTGCGAGGGATGCAGTTCGCCGGGCGCTTTGGCCTGGTCCTGGATCCGGAGACTGCGGCACTTTGCGTCGCTATGGTTGGTTCCTACCCAGAACTGGCGATCGAACGAGTTCGGGAAGAATGGCTGAAGTGGGCTGCCAAGAGTGACCATCCCGCTGCGGGATTGCGCTGTCTGCGTGACTCGGGTTGGGTGGTTCATTATCCGGAATTGGCGGCCCTCATAGGGGTGGAACAGGATGCGGAATGGCATCCGGAAGGCGATGTGTGGACCCATACGGGACACTGCCTGGACGCCTTGGTGGCGCTGCCTCAGTGGTCCTGGACGCCAACTTCTGAGCGGTGGGTTCTTATGTTTGCCGTGTTATTGCACGATGTGGGCAAGCCGCTGACGACATCACGACAGATCAAAGAGGGGCGGCTTAGAGTCGTGTCACCGGGCCACGAACGGGCTGGGGTAGACTTGGCTCGCCAGTTCCTCGGACGACTGGACTTGATGGAGGCTGTTTCGGCGCGGGTTTATCCACTGATTGCCAACCACATGGTTGCGTCGGCCGATCCAACTCCGCGAGCTTTGCGGCGCTTGGCGAATAGATTGCAGCCGTCCACGATCGAGAATTTGGCGGCTGTGATGACTGCTGACGCTTCAGGCCGGCCGCCACTGCCACGCCGGGTTCCGGAGTACGTTGGGATTTTGTTAGGTCAAGCGAAGGTGATGGATTTGGCGGGACAACCGCCCCGGCCCATTTTGTTGGGGCGGCATCTCATAGCCAAAGGCTGTCCACCCGGACCGTCCATGGGAGAAATCCTGCGTCAGGCGTTTGAAGCACAACTTGACGGTGAGTTCGATGATTTGCCGGGTGCCTTGGCTTGGTTGGAGCGTCAGGGGAGTTGCCTTTGCCCTAGTCCTTAGCCGGAATCATGCAGTAGAAGCAGTCGTCCTTGCTTGATCTCCTTCTCAACTGCATGAGTCCGGCCCAGGGCGTTTTTTTTTTTGCTTTCCAACAGGCTTGGTTCCCGTCATCGAGACGGGCAAACTCACCTATCGTGCGTGTGTTGCTGATCAACGACAGCGCCCGGCCGCATACGGGAGGCGGCAATCGGGTGGTGGTGGAAACGTGCCGCTGGCTGGAGCGATGCGGTCATCAGCCTGCGCTGGCGTATCACGACGGAGTGGGTGCCGACGTTGATTGCCCGGCGTTTCACCTGCCGGACCAGCGGATGATACCCCGGACGGAAATGCTAGCGAGGCTTCGACGTATCCTCGACGAATTCCGCCCGGATCTGGTCCAATTGCATACGACACAGATCATGGACGCTTATCCCCTGTTGGCGAGGTCGGTGCCAACCACGGTTTTCATCCATGACCAAAGTTGGTTTTGTGCCGACGGGGATCGGAAATTGCGTGGCTTTACGCCGTGTCACCGGCGCCACACGCCGGCGTGCCTCGCCTACAATTATTTATTGGGGTGCGGTGGGAGGTCACCAATCACGAATTGGAAGTTATGGCGGCTGGTACAGGAGCGGGAAATCCTGCACGAATTGCCAGCCATCCGGATTCAAGTCGCGTCCGGTTTCATGCGGCAGGGCCTTCTGGAAAACAGGTTTCCTGAAGATCGCATTGACGTGGTACCGCTTTATTCGGAACCGCCGCCTTCGGAAGAAGTAACGGAAAACGGACTGATTCTTTGCCCCTCTCGGCTAGTATTGTCGAAGGGCGTCCATTTATTGCTGGACGCTTTGGCGAGAATCCGCGAAACACCTTGGAAACTCATTGTCGCCGGCGCTGGGCCACGCCGTGCGGATCTGGAACGCCAAGCGGGTGAATTAGCGATTGCCGACAGGGTTACATTTACGGGTGAAGTGTCGCCCGCACAGATGGCAGGATATTATGGACGGGCGCAACTCGTGGCGTTTCCGGTGTTGCGGCAAGAGCCCTTTGGACTGGTGGGGGTTGAGGCCTTGGCCTACGGCAAGCCAATCGTTGCGTTCGCAGGAGGGGCCGTCGACGAATGGCTGTGGCCGGATGTAACAGGCATCAAGGTTCAGGAACGGACAGCGACCGCCTTTGGCCAGGCCTTGGAACAGCTGCTGAAGGATCCCGAGCGCTGTCGCCAAATGTCTAAGGCCGCTGAACGTCACTATCCACAATTCAAGCCGCTGGCTTATATCGAGCGGCTGATGGCCTCCTTTCAAAGAACCATCGATGGGGCCAAACCTATTCCCTGAAAAGGCTTGGATTGGCCCGTTGCTGTAAGCCGAATGGCTTAAGAGACTGTTTTAAAAGTGCAATTGGGCCTACTGCTGGTGAAAAAGAACGAGGGCGTTGTTGTCCTTCGGTCACAGATCTTCGCAGATATGCTCCCTCAGGACGCCTAGCCCTCGCTCTTTTTCCCTGGCGCATCAGACCCAAGCCCCTTTTAAAAGAGTCTCTAAGGATTGTGGTTCACCATGTCGGGTACCACCTGGACTCGGGTCGACAGTTTATAGGTGTCTCCGGCTGAGGTGGGGAGCTCGACCTCGGCCATGAAAGCGGTGAATCCCGTTGCTGGTTTTTCCACGTTGGCGTGGGCGGATTGATTGTCGGCGGCCAGGGGTAATTCGCTGGAGGTCCAGGAATCGTCGCGGAAATCGCGATCCTTGGAGTGGGCGCTCCACAGGCGGATTTTTCGGGCCGTTTGGTTGACCGAGACATCGATGCCGGCGGGACCGTTGGAGCCGTCGCGAAGAGTCCAGTTCACTTCGGGTAACGGTTGATTCGCCGCCACCAACGCGAACCAATTCGCCAGGGTCGTTACGGCTTCTTTTCCACCGGCCAGATCGTGACCGGCATTGGGAGTCTGGAACACGAGTTTACCGGCCGGAAGATCGTCCCAGTAGTTGCGCAATGAATCGACCACCCAGTAAGGATCGTTCGTTCCCAGCAGCAATAGCTTGGGCATGGTGTAGCGTGCGCGATACGCATAAGGGTCAATCCACGAGCGCAGTTCGTTCATGCTGGCGTCATCGCGGGTATCGAGGTTCAGGCTGGTGTAGTCGTTGATTTCCTCGCTTTGTTTTCCATACATTTGCGCCGCCCAACCGAGTTGCTTCTTCATGTTGAGCATGTCGATTACCATGGGGGCGATGGCCTTGACCCGGGGATCGGTGGCACCGGTCAACCAGGTAGTCCACCCGCGTTTGCTAGCCCCGGAAATCACAAAGTGCTTGATGTCCTGTCCCCATTCCTTGGTGGCGAATTGCTGGACGGTATCCATGCCTCGGACCGCGCTTTTGACCATGGGGAAGAGCAGGGGCCACGTCTTGTCGCCCGTCTTGAGGTATTGATCCAGGGTATAGGCAATCAACGCGTCCTCCGTGCGCCCATCGTAAAGGGGTTGATTGGGGATCTTGGTTATTAAGGCGGTCACCGCTCCCGCCCTTTGGGCGATTAAGTTAAACCGCTCGGCGTCCTTGTTGTCAGGCGCGCCATAGCCACCGCCCGTTACGAATAAGAGGGCGACGTCGGGATGCGTCACTTTTTCTGGTCGAACGACCAGGAGATGATGACTCCAAAACTGTCCCTGCCACGTTTGCGACACCAGTTCCAGATGGGATAGCGTGGCGTGTGGGATGGGTTCCTGTTCGCAACGTTTCCAATTAAATGAGCCATCCGGACGCGCGACATAGTCCTCCAGAGGCCCGGCGACTGCGCTGGTGGCTGTGATCGAGAGCGCAAACAAGATGGCCCACGCGTTTTGGGGAGAAAGCATCCGCAGAGGCAACGCGAGTGACGATGAGCCGTCAAGCCAAGGGATGATCGAATTACATTGAGAGTCCGGCGGCGGGAGAGGGAAATGGGAACCGAGACCTAGAGACCTATGCAATTCGGGTTCCAATGGCCAATTTCTGCTCGCCTACCACGGGGGTTGGGACATTCTTTGGCTATGTTCGCTGTACCGTGTCATTGCTCTCGCCGGCATTTTCTCAGCCGGATGGGGACAGGATTCGGTGCAATGGCCCTGTCAGCTCTGGCCCAGATGGACGCCGTGGCCGCACGCAAATCCATCGCTCTGGACCCGCTCAATCCCTTTGCCGCCCGGCAGCCCGATTTTCGTTCGCGCGCCAAATCCGTCATTTTCCTGTTCATGGTGGGGGGGCCGTCCCAAGTCGACACCTTCGACTACAAGCCTGAGCTCCAACGTTTGAATGGCAAACCGGTGCCGGAATCCATTCGCAAGGCCGTTGAGGCGACCCGTTTTGCGAATGTTTTTCACGGCTGCAAGGACGAGTTGATGGGGAGTCCTTTCAAGTTTTCCCAGCACGGACAATCCGGAATGTGGGTGAGTGAACTCATGCCGGAAGTGGCGCAACACGTGGACGATTTATGCTTTATCCACTCACTCCAATCCGATTCCAACAACCACGCACCGGCGAGTTATCAACTGCACACCGGCGATATCCGGCCAGGGAAAGCCAGTTTGGGTTCCTGGGTGACGTATGGATTGGGGACCTCAAATACCGATCTGCCGGGGTACGTGATGTTATTCGATGCCGGTCCGTTGGGTGGGGCGGCGAATTATTCCAACGGATTTCTTCCGGCGGCATTTCAGCCAACCAGGTTGCGGGATAGTGGCACTCCGGTGCTGGACTTGCTTCCGCCCGGTGACTTTGCGGCTGGCCAGCGGGATTCGCTCGATCTCCTACGGGAATTGAATCTTCGGCATCGCGACGCGCGACCGGGCTTTACGGAGCTCGACGCCCGGATCGCCAGCTATGAATTGGCGTACCGAATGCAATCCGCCGCGATGGAAGTGGGAGGCGTGGAACAGGAACCCGCGTATTTGCGGCGGACTTATGGTTTGGAGCATGCTGACAGACGGACGCAGAGTTTCGGGCGAAAATGCCTGATGGCAAGGCGTTTGGTGGAACGAGGAGTGCGCTTCATCCAGCTTTACGACATGCCGGACAAAGACGGTTGGGATGCTCATGCCAAGTTGTCAGAGAACCATATTCCGCGGGCGCGCTGGACGGATCAGCCAATCGCGGCCCTACTCTCGGACCTCAAACAGCGTGGCTTATTGGAAGACACCTTGATCATTTGTGGCAGTGAATTCGGACGAACGCCCATGATGCAGGGCGAACTGGGGCGCCAGCACAACTCGGCGGGGTTTACAGTTTGGCTGGCCGGCGGAGGTGTGCGACCGGGAATGAGGATTGGGGGGACCGACGAAATGGGACTGCTGGCCATCGATACCCCCATCCAATTCAAGGATTTGCACGCCACGATTTTGGCGGCGATGGGTCTGTCCCACGAAGATTTGTACTACGAAATAAACGGCCGAATGGAACGGCTGACGGGCATCGCCGGGGGGGCAAAACAGATACCCAACTTGTTGTCTTAGTGTGGGTTAAGCTGTGGTGGGATATTTCTTCAAAAACCGGATTAATCCGGGTTTGACTTCACTGTATGGCTGTACGATAACTGTGGCCTTCACATGAATATGCCGCGCTTCCAACTCGGGCCAACTCCCTTGACGCTACGGCGAAGGAGTGGATTCACACTGATTGAACTTTTGGTGGTCATCGCGATCATTGCCATTCTTGCGGGGATGCTCCTTCCCGCTCTCGCCAAAGCGAAAAGCAAGGCGCAAGGCATCATGTGCATGAACAATTCCAAGCAGCAATTTCTGGCGGTCAGTTTGCAGTCCGGCGACAATCAGGATGTATTAGTGGCGGCTCAGGACCTTGCAAAACCCGACAAGGATCGCGTCAATTGGCTCGCCGGAAATATTCACGATTTCAATGACCGCAACAACACCAATATTAATGTAATTACCAATGGTCCGTTGTACAGGTATCTGGCCCCTGCGTCGTATAAGTGCCCCGCGGACAAATCCGCAGTGGGAACGGTCAAGAATTATAAAGGCACGCCCCGAATCCGGAGCATCTCGATGAGCCAGGTTTTCGGCAATGGCGAATGGCTGGACAAGACGTATAACCAAAGCCAGACCAAATGGCGGACGTACGCCAAGGGCTCTGACGTCGTGAAGCCTGCCCAGACCTGGGTTTTCGTCGACGAACATCCTGACAGCATCAACGATGCGGCATTCGCGAACGCCTGTACGGGAGCCCAGGCCGCTTCTGGAACTGGAGGGCAGATCATTGACATGCCTGCCTCCACCCACAATGGGGCATGTGGCTTTTCCTTTTTTGACGGCCATTCCGAGATTCACAGATGGGTTGGCAAGACCATTAAACCGCCCACCAGGTATATCACGGACGGCGTGGCACTAAATGTCGCAGCCAAGGACTCGCAGGCGGATGTTTACTGGATGGCTGAAAACACCACGGTGGCGAGATAAGGGTGATCGATGGATTAGCAAGTCGTTAGCGGAGTCGATCACTGAGGGGTGGTCGACTTTTCCTTTGTGGCGCGACGCCTTGGTCGAGTTTGTTTTGGTATTTGGATTTCGTAAGCCCTTGCAGATCAGGTGATAGCGATTTCAGTTTTTCTCAATGCGAATCGGAATGGGTGCCGTGAATGGCATGCAAGGAGTGGGACGGATTACTGAGAGTTTGACTTCACTGTATGACTGTACGATAACTGTTGGGTCGAAATGAAAATGTCGCGCATTCAACCTGGTTCAGCTTCTTCGATTGGGCGCCGAAGCAGCGGATTCACGCTTATCGAACTTCTGGTCGTCATCGCCATTATCGCCATCCTTGCGGGAATGCTCCTTCCTGCGTTGGCCAAGGCTCGATTGAAGGCCACTGCGTCCGCGTGCATGAGCAACGAGAAACAGATGATTCTCGGCTATATCATGTATTCGACGGACAACAACGAGTTGCTGGTCAACTTCATCCAGGGTGTCAACGCCAAGAAGGAAATTCCCTGGCGCTACGACCCTCCCCCCACGTTGCCGGTCTTTCCGGCTGGCACGAGTGGTGAAAAAAAGATCCAGATGCTGATCGAAGAAGGATATCGTCAAGGGGCTCTCTACAAGTATGCCTCTGCCCCCGGGGTACTGCACTGCCCCGGCGACACCCGCATCAAACTCAAGGTCAACAAGGGATACACTTACGTGAGCATCTCTGGAGTCGGTACGCTAAACGGCGAGGCTCCTGAACTTTACAAGGTGGGTGACATTACATCTCCCAGCGAACGGTTTGTCTGGGTGGAAGAAAATGATCCCCGGGGCGAAAATCTCGGTTCCTGGCTGATGAACCAAGGCGGATCGGCGCCAGATTTCAAGGGATCGGGACTGATTGACTCCACTGCCGTCTTCCACGGTAATGCCAGCACCTTTAACTTCTTCGACGGCCATACGGAGCTTCACC
>DATJII010000300.1:0-7121 GCA_035493435.1 Candidatus Limnocylindria bacterium
CTGATGACGGGCTTCTTTCCCGCGCAGACGGGCGTCAAGTACACGCTCGAAAAGAACATGCCGGATGACGAATATCCCCAAGTCCCCCTTCCGCTACCGGACCAGTTCAAGAACATCGCCACTGTCATGACGGCGGCCGGATACAATGTGGTGTACAAGGGCAAATGGCATCTGGTCAAACCGCCCGGGAAACGAAAGCTATATATCCCCCATGACGTGGGGCAGTACGGATTCGCACGTTGGAATCCTCAGGATGCGGGGGAGAACCAGGACATTATTTATGAAGGCGGCGGCTTCATAGATAACGATGGACGATTCATGAACGATGACGGTCCCTGGCCTGCCGGCAAGGAAGGCGTGCTGGCATATTTGGACTCGGTGGCCACCTCCCAGCAACCGTTCTGCCTGATCGTCTCGCTGGTCAATCCCCATGACGTGCTTTTTTATCCCAATACCTACCTGAAAGGGGGGTACATCGATCCGTCATGGCTTGAGGGCGATATCGAGCCACCCGCGACGGCCCACGAGGATCTTTCCACCAAACCCGTGGTCCAGCGCGAGTTTCTGGCCCTCAGCAAGGTCGCCCTCGGTAATATTGCGTCCCCGGAAATGATGCGGGCTTATCTTAATTTCTATGGCAACCTGATGAAGTCCTCGGACAACTACCTGGTGCAGGTTCTGGACAAGCTTGATCAGTTGGGGCTGCGGGACAATACGCTGGTCATCAAGACGGCGGACCACGGTGAAATGGGCATGGCGCACGGCGGCCAGCGGCAGAAGAATTTCAATTTCTACGAGGAATCGATCAAGGTGCCGCTGATTTACTCGAATCCCCGGCTGTTTAACGGCCCTTGCACTTCATCGGCCCTGGTTTCCCATGTCGATTTCCTGCCCACCCTGGCCAATCTGTTCGATGCGCCCATGACCGCCCGGTCGCGCTGGCAAGGCATCGATTACTCCCGCCTGGTGCTCGATCCCTCGGCACCGCCCGTGCAAGACTACATTGTCTTCACCTACGACGACTACCAATCGGGCCAACCAACTCCGCCATACCCGACTCCCCCGAATCATATCCAGAGCATCCGCGAGAAGCGATATAAGTTGGCCGAATACTATGATGCGGACGGGAACGTACCCAGCCAATGGGAAATGTACGACCTCGTCGACGACCCGCTGGAGACGAGGAACCTTGCCTGGCGATCCTACCCGCGCACCCCGCACGAGCAGGCCGAATACGAACGCCTGCGAGCGAAACTGGAAGTGGTCCGAGCCACTCGACTCCATCCGTGCGCTTGAGGTTGCCATGATTCCCTCGTTCCGGTCAGAAATCGCGAAACAGCAAGCCTGGCACTACAATACCTCGGATTTTTTGGGGACCTAGTATCTTTCGGTCAAGATCGTTGTGCGTCAGAGATCCGCGCCCTCGGTGGTAGCTTTGGTTTTGAGCTCGGTATCCGGTAGTCCGGATCGAGTCGGTTCAGGGCATCCCGTGCGGCGACTTTAACCCTGGGATCGGAATCTGCGCTCCATTCGAGCAATTTCGGAATCGCGCCCAAGGGAGCAGGCCGCGATTGGCTCAATCTATAAATGTAATAAGCCTTTCGCCACGGATTCTCGGTGTGGTCGATGACGTCAATGAGCGACGGCACGGCTATGGGACCCATGGCAACCAGCGCGTCGACGGCAGGTTCGAAAATGGGTCTATAATTGATCACTCCAAGTTTTCCTTGGGGCGGGTCCAAGTCGGAATCCTGTTTCGCGATCTGTGTGAGTTCTGGAATGGCCGGCGCGCCCAATGGCCCCAGTACGCCAAAGGCGGAAAGGATGGCCTCACTAGGTGGCCGGTTCTCGGGCCCGGAAATATGTTCCAACCAGTGGGTGCAATCCTTTTCGATCTTTTGCAGCACCGGGCTGCTGCTGAGGATGTTGTCGATTAACCTTCTGACTCCACTCTGCTGCGGACGACTGGGTGGCAGCCAACGAAGCAGAAAAGGAATGGCGTCAGCATGCATAGCCCTAATCGCCACCACAGACTCGCTGTTAGTCGGAAGAAGTGCTCCGTTGGCAAATCCCGGAGTCTCGACCAGAACCTCGTTAACCCAATAACGGAGTTTGCGACCGTGGTAGACAGGTTCGGAACTGCGAAAGGTATTGACCACGAATGCGACCAGAATGAGTACAACCAAGGTTCGGATCGCGCGGAGTTTCCGGCCCTCTCGTCGGAAAAATTGAAGGCAATATCGCCGCAACCGGACACGCCAGGTTAACCCACTTTGCCATTGAGAAGGGAGCCTCAAGTATCGCGTGAGACAGTGGTCGCGGGCGACCGTTGAAAAACCGCAGGAGAAAAGTGACGAGCAACCAACGGCCCTGAACTTTGAATGGTGCGAGGTACAGGTTTCGAACCTGTGACCCCTTGCGTGTGAAGCAAGTGCTCTACCACTGAGCTAACCTCGCAAAAAGTGGACCCGAAAACTACGCGAGAACGGATTTCGTGCAAGGAAAAGTTACGGCCGGTTTCTGTTTTTGGTCGGGGTGAGCCTGCGCGGAAAGCGCAAGGGGCGGCAGTGGGCGTCGAGCCTGTGGTTCGCTTCAATCTCACGCACGCCGGTCCCCTCGCCCCCTCGGGGGAGAGGGTTAGGGTGAGGGGGCAAAAGTGCCTTTTTTCTTAGTCGCGTAACCCGTTTGTGTCGAAAAGGATGGATGGATTCTGAGCCGTAGACACACCGGGCCCGCATCCGGCCTTCGGCCACCTTCTCCACAAGGGTGCGAAGGATGAGACTTCGCTTCATTCCCACGCGCGCAGGCTATCTCGCCGTCTTGGGGCAGAGGGTTTCGGCGAAGGGGACAAAAGCACGTTCGGTCTTTTTTCGGCACCCGAGACCCATCGTGCTACATCACGAAACAACGTTCATACGTTCATGATGTTCATGCAGGGGGATGAACGTATGAAGGTATGAACGTGGTTCGGCCTATGTGGCACTTCGACCCCGTGGAATGATTCTGGGGGTACCCCAGCTGCTCAAAGGCGGTCACGGGCATGAATCCCTGCTTCCTGGCTAATGTACGCGTCCAAAGCGGTGTCGCGCTTCGCTTGCCACCGCAGTCCATGACGCTTCGCGAGGCTTTTGACGGAGCCGGGGATCCAAGCGCCGAAGAATCCGACGGCGAGTACCGGGGAGTCGGGGCTCCCGATCCCCAATCGGGGATCTGTCCGCTAGCCCATGGGTTGGCCGAAGTCTTGAGGCCTACCCGGGGTAAAGATCCGGATTGGGGCGGCTCGCGCGGGTGGGTTCGGTTGCCGGAAGGCGAGAGCGCGAGCGGCGGTATGACGGAATGACGATCATGACGATAAATCCGCTATGTGGCACTTCGACCCTGTGGGCTTCTTCCCACCTGCTCAACGGCCGTCACGGGCATGAATCCCTGCTTGCTGGCTAATGTACGCATCCAAAGCGGTGTCGGCGCTGCGCTCTGCCACCGCAGTCCACGACGCTTCGCGAGGGTTCCACCGGTGCTCCCTCAAACCATGGTCCGCTGGACCGCATCGGACGAAACGGGTTTGGCGGGCAGGGGACCCCATTGCTCCACCACCCGTCGGAGTTCGTCCAGGTGCAAGGGTTTGCTCAGGTAATCGTCCATTCCCGCTTCCAGGCACTTTTCGCGGTCGCCCTGCATGGCGTTGGCGGTCACGGCGATGATCGGAATCCGCCGCTCGGAACCCTCGAGTTGCCTAATCGCCGCCGTGGCTTCGTAGCCGTCCATCTCCGGCATTTGGCAATCCATCAGGATCAGGTCGTAGGGAAGCTGTTTATAATATTCGACGGCTTCCAATCCATTGCCAGCGCTATCCACACTGCAATGGAGCTTTTTCAGCATATGCACCGCGAGCCGTTGGTTGATTTGATTGTCCTCCGCCAACAGCACCCGGACAGGACGTTCGCCGCTCCCGGGAGTTCCAGTCATGGGTTCACTCGTCCGATGATCGAACAACCGCGCCTGCGTCGCAGCCTTCGCCGTGGCGATCGCGCTGGCCATGGCGTTCAGCAACTGGACCGGCCGCACCACCGGCTTCACGATATAAGCCGCAAATCCGGACGCCAGGATGCGCGGGGCGTCGCCTCGTTGCGCCCCGGAGGTCAGCATGATTAGAATCGTCTCCCGGAGCGCCTGGTTTTCCCGGATGAGTTGGCCCAAGGTCTCCCCGTCCATCTCGGGCATCAGATAATCGAGCAGCGCAATCTGGTAAGGCGAACCCGCGCGCCGGGCCGCCAGCAGCATGGACAAGGCCTCCGCGCCGCCGGACGCCGAGCCGTGGCGGATACCCCAGGTGCGCAACTGTTCCTCCAGCACGCGCCGATTGATCTCGAGATCGTCCACGACCAAGACCCGCGCGCCATGAAGCAACGAGAGATCCAGCGCCGCTGGGTACACGGTGGTGTCTTCCTGCAACGGCAGGGTGAACCAAAACGTCGATCCAAACCCCGGCGTGCTTTCCAGACCCACGGTTCCACCCATCAACTCTACCAACCGCTTGCAGATGGCCAGTCCCAGGCCCGTGCCACCAAACTTGCGCGTCGTGGAAGCGTCGGCTTGGCTGAACTTTTGGAAGAGTAGCTTCTGCTTCTCCCGCGGGATCCCAATCCCCGTGTCCGTTACGGAAAAGTGAAGCGGCCCCGGAAGTTCCTTCGTGCCTTTGGCACGGCGAAGTTCCATCAGGATATGGCCGCGCTCGGTGAACTTGATCGCGTTGCCGACCAGGTTCAGGAGGATCTGGCGAATGCGTCCAGAATCGCCGATGGCCCTCGCCGGAGTCGCTGGATCTACCCGCAGCACGATCTCCAATCCCTTGCGTTCAGCTTCGTGCGAGAGCAATTCCGCCACGTCCTCGATCATCGGGTGGAGATCGAACGGGATCATTTCCAACTCCAGCTTGTCCGCCTCGATCTTCGAGAAATCCAGGATGTCGTTAATCAGCGTGACCAGGAGCTGGCCGGAGCTGCGTATGATCTCGGCAAACTCCTTTTGCTGCGGGCTCAGCGGCGTGTCCACCAGCAGATTGGCAAAACCCATCACTGCGTTCATGGGCGTGCGGATCTCATGGCTCATGGTCGCCAGAAATTCGCTCTTGGCGTTGTTGGCCGCTTCAGCCGCTTCCTTCGCTGCCTGCAGGGCGTTTTCCGCCAGCTTGCGCTCAAAGATCCGCCCGAGTTGGGTGCCGATCTGATCCGCAATCTGTAGCCACGTATCGTTGCAATCGGTGACCTCGGTGGAAAAAAACTCGAGCACTGCCTTGACCGTGGCGCCTGTTCGAACCGGGAAAGCAAACGCGCCCCGAACACCCAGGTCATTGGCCATTTTGTTCCGGGGAAAATTGGTATCCACCATCACGTTCGGTACCCAGATGGATTCGCCTGTTTGGAGTACCCGGCCCGGCAAACCTTCACCCAAGGCAAAGTGCTTCGTTTCGGTAATCTGCCGAAAACCAGCGAATCGCTCCGGTTGCTCCAGATGCCAGAGCAACGTGGAGGTCAGGGGCCGTTCACCATCGGGCGTCACAAGATAGGCGTGGGCCACCGGCCAGCCGGTATAGGCGCAGATCTCGTCGAGCGTTACTTTGATGGCGCTTTCCACCGTGTGCGCCCCGTTGGCGGCATCGGTGATGACGTGCAGCAATTCGAGCTGGCGCTGGCGCTCGTAGAGTTGGCGGGTGCCTTGTTCGGCGAGGAGTTCCGCCTGCTCGCGCGCCTGTCGCTCGCGTTCCAGGCGCTTTCTTAGTCGGGCTATTTCCTCGTCCTGATTCATTTCAGTTTCGAAAAAGTCAGTTCCAGTCGGCACTGCGGATCGCCCCGATGCATGCACTGGGGATGGGCAATCGCCACCGTCTCGCCAAAGTGGCGGGCGGCCCCTTCGATCAAACCCTCTGCCAACGCACAGAGCTTCCGTTTGGAATAGTACCCCATTCCCAGGACCGTCGGGGACGAGTCATCGAAATCGAAGTCGGGAACATCGGCCCCGGGATAGAGTTTCCGCACCTCCGGGTGGATGATGGCATTCAGCGTCAGGATGAACGGACGGGTCGATTGGTGCTTTTGGAAGAACACGGGGTACTTGGTCGCCAAATGGGGAATCGCCTTGTTTCCGAACCACCGCACCACTACCACCGGAGGCAATTGCAGAGCCTCGGAAGCCGCTCCCACCAGCTTGAGCAGGTCCTCATCGGGATAACTTCCCAGCGACGTGTAGACGCCGTCCAACTGGGCCGCATCGAGCAATTGGTCCCACGTCCGTTCGCCGTGATGATCGGTCACCACCTGTTCCAATAGATTGAAAATGATGCCCTTCATCGACCGCCTCCTTGCGCAACTGAGTTGGGTTCCGACAAAAACTTCGGCCGACCTCCCCCAATTCCCCCGTCTATCGGCGGCCACGCGTGAAACTTGACCCGTTGCCTGACAAAATCTCTCGCGAGCACTCCCGTTGCAACGTGTTCCCGGCGAGCGGCATGAAGAAAATTCATCGGGGGAAAGGGAAGGCCATGAGTGCGACACCGGTCAGGAGGTGTCACATCGGTACCGACAACCTCGAAGGGGAGGGTGGGTGTCATGACCCGCCAATGCTAACGTATGAATGGCGGAAGTCCATCGTCGCAATCCGGCAGAAAGTAGCAGCGGCGGCCCGCCGCTGAACGAATCGCCCTTGACCCTGGGGGAATCCGGGCGATGCTGGGTGGGTACTGTCTTGGTACGGGGGCGCACTGGTTTCGACTGTGTGGTTCTACCAAAGGCGGCATGCCGAGGATGGCTCGTTGGCCTCGTAAATCATCGAACCAAAACATAACTGCTAACGAAGAGTTGGCTCTCGCGGCCTAACGTGCCGTGACGTTCGTCCTGTGACGCCTGCTGGCAGGGTACGAACGCCTTAAGCAGGTGGGGTGTCCGGCGGAGATCGCGCGTCTGGCACCGACAATACCATGCGAACTGGCAGAAATGGGCACGTTGCCGCGCCGCTTCCATTTCCGCGACTAAAAATGCGCGACTAAGCATGTAGTCGTTTCTGGTAATCCTGCTCAGGACGGGGGTTCAACTCCCCCCGCCTCCACCAAGGACAAAGGCCGCCCC
>DATJII010000301.1:0-8756 GCA_035493435.1 Candidatus Limnocylindria bacterium
TTTCGGCTCAAGTTCCACTGCGACAACGGGTTCCCAATTCTAACGGGTGCGCGGCTGGAGTCTCCAATGCCTTTCGGCTCAAGTTCCACTGCGACTGTCAACGCGTAACACTTTTCCCGCCAGATATCTGTTGTCAATTTCGCGAGCGGTACTCTCTCTTTACAAGGCACCAGAGATCTTGCAGCCACTTCCCAAGCATATCCCGTTACATTCAAGCAGCTTGTAACCCGCGAGCAGGCGTGCAGGCCGGTTAAGCCACTCTCGCACTCTCGTTCGTGAGCTCCAATTCTAGGACCTGTCGCAGAACGAGCGACTTCACCCAGTGCGTTGCTCACTCAAGGACTACTTGAAAAGCACCGAGTCGCTCGCTTCAAGTCTTTTGAGAGGCATGGCCATTGAACATTCCTGTCACCGCGCGGATCAAACCCGGCCATTCTCAGAAGTATTTTTAATAAGAGGTTTTGAGTGGGATGGCAAGGAACCGAAACCAAAAGCCGGAGAAACCAGTCGAGGGCGGCTCCAGCAAGCTCGCGCCCTCGGCGGCGGCAAAATCCGGGGTTTCTGTTTTTTCGGGAGTCGCACAGGACGGGTGAGTCTTTGACGCGGTAGTTGCGGCCTTTGATGGAGACGAGTTGGGGGTAATGGAGGAAGCGGTCTAGAAGGGGCCTCCAAGAAGTCGAGCTGGGGTGAAGGCTATTCAAGCAGGACTTCGAGTTCACGCAATCGCCAAGCCCCTTGTTCCAGGGCCCGCTGGGCGGTCCGTTCCATATGCCCGTTGGGATAATCATCGGTCAAGGCCAGAAAGTCTTGCAGGACGCGGATAGTGCCCTGGATTTTACGCACTCTCACCGGTACGTCTTGCCGACAGAAAGACGTCAAAACTTCCGCCAACCATACAAAGGGAATCTCTGGAATCGTGTACCACGTAGTCAGGAATCAATTCGGCAGGCTTAATAATTCACCGCCTCACGCCCCCGGAATTGCGGCGACTGCGGCTTTGGGGTAAGGCGCTTTCACTGGCCGAAGTGGAACCTCAAGCTCACGCTCACGCGCTACCGATGGCGGACCAAAGTCGACGGCACCCTCGCCAAGATCCAGCGCGCACGTCAAAAACTGGCGGAAATAAACGATCTAACTTAGTGGACACCACACCAGCTCACCTCGCACCGCCATTGGCCGCTGTCGAAACAGTGCAAGACACTTTCCAGAAGCGTCCTGCGGCTCAGTGGTACGAAGCACCGTGAAACAACCGGCTTTATCGAGACCAACTTGGCTCGAAATAGGCGTCCGGGACTTCCTTGAGGAACTGGATTTCCACGATGTCGGTTTCTCCGGATACAGCGCCATTTTCCATCAAAATTCCGTGGGTGTGCATTTTCACCCCGGATCGCTCCTCAAATTTGCTGTAGATTACCTCAGCGGCGATGACGTTGCCTTTGGCGTCAGACTTGGTGTAACGGCGGCGAAGCAGATTTCCAGAATCGGAATCAAAAACCAAACTGGCTGAGAAGCCTCCGGGTCCCCGAACATTGAGGGTGGGACAATCCTTGCCTTCGATTTTGGTGCTCTCTGCCAATTCGGCGGGACAACTGCCGTCCAAAATGGTACGCAATGACTCCACCTCGGCGAAAAACTGTTCTCGTCGAAGGCTCTCAAATACAGTGGATGGCATTTCTTTTCGTTGGCCGCCCACCAATTCCCACCCGATTCCATTCCGAATGCCAAATGCCTGCCGTACTGCATGTCCCGGCATGCCAAAGGTGACCTCTTGTCTCATTTTGCCTGGCGACTGGCAGTAGATGGTGGCTTCAATTGGAATCGGTCCTTGTTTACCGACGATCTGATTACCTTTCGTCCGGCTCATGAACGCTCTTGTTCGGTAAACACTCTCGAGGCCTCCCTTTGCTTCGATTGCTTTCTTCAGCACCGGCCAATAAGCAGATTTTTGAACGGATTCCGCTACATCTTGTCTTGGCAATGAGGACTGTATCCCGCCCCCGCCTGTCTGGTTGGAGAGCTCTTCAACCGGAGGTAGCTGCACAGCAGGGCCATCACCAACTCCTACGGTGAAATGGCACCAGTAACCTGCGGCTCGCAGTCCGATTTGATACGATCCAGGAAGCAACGATGCCGCCGGAATCAATCGAATCATCTCGGGTTGTCCTGCAATCGACTTTGTCTTCAGTTCCACGGATACCGAATCCCGTGAAAGCCCTTCCATGGCTGCGTGCTGATCCTCGATGTAGTTACCGATACTTTTGTTAAAATCATCCCACGAAAACGGCTTATTTTGGTTTTGATTCTGGACGGGCCTTCTCTCAGAAGCCGTTGGAACGATAATCTTGAAAAGTTGAAATCCCTCGGCAATTGAAACGTTCTTCGAATAGAAGAGAAACTCGGATTCCGGGCTGATATTGGGGGTAGCTCGATCAAAGGGAAGCTCGGCAAGTCCATTCGGTTGAACAGCATACAAGCCGTGGTAGTCCGGAATAGTTAACTTATTCTCCGGGATTGGCTTACGGATCACAGTCTGGCCAAAAGATGCTATCGCCAACAGCAAATTGGTCACGATTGTCGCTATCTGAATCGCGTACCGGGTATGCCCTATTCTACCAAATGTACCGTTCATAACTTACGCGCAGTCAACATGATGCGTACCAGCCGTAGAGACCGATCTTAATCTAAAGTAGCAATTCTTAAGACTTAAACGGTTTGGCACCATCGAGTCGAGAAAAGAGATCTACAAAAACAGGTCTCGCTGGCGGGACCATTTTTGCAACCGCCATCTAAGGGGAAACTGGTTACTGTGACTGAACTTCGACGGTCCCTGTGTTGGACAACTTGGCAGCCGCAGCCTGATTGCTTTGATCCAAGCGCGCGATTGCCGCCACCGCCTTCTTCAGTTCCTGGTCCGCTTCGCGCAATCCGGAGCCGATCCGTTGCAGGCGCTCGGTGTTCTCATTCCCGCAGCCAGCCATCAACAGGCTAAATCCAACACCTGATAATATGCAATTGGTACGCCGAAGCCATATGTTTTTTTGTTGACGTTTCATCTAAAAACTCAGTAATACATAAATCTGTCAGCAGTCAACCCAAACATCCCGGCTCTTGCGCTTATGTCATCTCACCTGGTCAATATCACGGAGAGGAAGGTGATCACAGCTCTGGTCGTCGTTGTCTGTGCGCCCCTTTACTTCGGCTGCAAATCCCCCAGCATCTCCGTGCTTCCCAATGCAGAGAACGATTTCGGCCGCATTACGGTTTCGACGCCATTGTTCGTTCCTTTGGAGGATCCAGCCGCAGGGGACCGGAGGCTCAAGTTTGGCGACCTGAACACCGAGTCGAATATCGCCGCAAACCTGCGTATGCCTACAGCTGCCTATCGTTCGATGGATGCGGTCACCACCGCAGCCCAGCTAGTGCTCCAATATTCTGAGGTTCAGACGCAGAACGCCAGCAACAGCCCGGTTTCGCAAAATCTCGTCAACCAGCTCGGACAGGCGCTGACCAACATGATTCCCAGCTTGCCTGCCACCTATGCTTTGTCTCCAGCCGACGTGGCCACTTTGGTGGCCGCATACCGCACATACATGGTCAATCTCGAGGAATACCTGAACTTCGACGGTTTTGGGTACGAGGATGGGGAGGCCAGTGACTATCTCCCGTATAAGATGCACTTCACAGTGACCTCCGACCCTAACTGGGCGCTATCCCACGCTGGCTTGGACCCGGTAGTCGATGTGACGCTCCTCACGGGCGCGGATGGCCGTGATTACCGTGTCCTGACGGTTCTGCCACTGGAGACCCATCAGACGAGCACTGAGCTTTCGTCCACCCTGACCAGCGCACTTCGGGAAATAGCGTTGGGCGCCAGCTATAAGAAAGTCAATCTCTCTGCCGCGCTCCAAAAGCTAAGCGCCTTGGTGACCCAAGAGGAGCGCTTGCGGGCGGACAAGACAATGACCGTGTCGGTTCCAGAGTCGAACACCATCTCCATTGTGTTTCGCTCCCCCCAGTCTCCCCTAGGGGAACCGGTGCCTCCGCTACCCGCCACACGCATTCTCACCGTCATCGTGCTGGCCAAGCGAAGTGTTGTCAGCGGCGAGAGCAGCAACCACTTGGCCCAGCCCAACATACAGTCCAACCTTAAGGCTGGAGAAAAGGTGACCAATGCTGAGTGTCGGGTAGAGGTCAGACCGTGGTTCCGTCGGAATCGCGCCCCGCTCGATGATTCGGGCTCCGGAGATGCATCCAATCGCCTAGCTAGGAATTGGGTGCCTCGGGCCACGGTTACCACCCGAACCTGCCAGGTGCCCATCTGGTATGGACCGTTGCGCAAGGGGACGTTGGCAGTTTCCAGTGCGGAAGGCACCTACTGGCCGCTTTTCCGAAATGACACGTTTTATGCAGAGGCCACCAACAAACTGAACGCATTGAATGGCCAGATATCAGCCTTATCCCAGTTGTCCGGGATATCACGGATGAATCTGGAAGCTTTGAAACAGACCCATTCCCATCTTGCGGCGCAAGCCGCCCAAAACGCCTCCGCCAGCGACGTCATCTCCAAGAACCTCAGGGCTGGAACACCCGAAGTAGAAAAGATTACCATCGCCATGCTGAACTATAGCAAAGCCATGGCGGGGGTAGCCACGAATCTGGCCGAGTTCATAACTGCCAACCAAAGCAAGATCTCTGACAAGTCGGACTCAGGGGTCCTGCGCGACGTGAAGGCCCAGCTCGACACCTTCAGCGGTCAACTTGGCCAGTTCGCCGAAATTCATACCAACCTCCAGATGCTGGCCGCGCACTTCACCAACACAGCAACACGGATCGAGTCGGCCAAGCAGGGAAATCCGCCGATTCCGGAGTGGCCAGACAAGCAGCAACAGGCTTTGGAAAAGACGATGACTGAACTCGATGGGACTGTTGCCGTTCTTAAAGACCTGCTTCCTGACGTACGCAAGAAGTTGGATCTTCTGAGAACATCCCTGCTCGCTTCCGTGGAGGGGATCGGTACGGTTTCTTTCACGATCAAGGCGCCGGAAAAACAAAAGAACGACACGAGAATTCTGAGTGACGTCGCGGTCTTTGGACGGCTGCGCGGGGTGCGTAACGAGGAGAAGCAAAACGAGCAGTTCACGTGGTTGGGGCACGGAAACGTCGCTGGAACTTTGACAGCGGGCCAGATCGACCTCGGCGCTCCCGCCGGAGCTGCGGACATCGTCTTCAACATGCCAATCAAAATTTGGTTGGAGGTGGCGCTGGCCTCGTCCGAAATTGAGAAGCATGGCACCGGCACTAATGGAATGTTTGCCCTATCGCCCAAAGAGATCATTCAAAGCGTAGTCAAGGAGGTCAATCTGCTCCCCCGTCTGGGCACCAATCAGGTACCATACTTAACGAGGGCAACGATCACCAACTCACCGACCGCCGGCGGAGCGAAGAATTAGTGGTCCAAGATGGCACGGCAAACCTGGAACGGTTCCGGCTCCCGTCGGCATGCCTTGGGTTGGCTTGACCGAGGCCTTTGATCCTTCGGTAAGCGCCCAGCTTCTTCTATAGCCGATGCCGGACGCTTACGTTTGGCTGGGATATAATCGAGTTCTTCCCGGACGTCCTCGCCCAGCACGCACTTGGCTTCCCCACAATGAGGGCAGGTCTTTTCCTCGGGCTCCAGGCGCACCACTTCGGTCTCCAGGTTTTCCGGCAGGGGATGACGGGCCGCCCGACGGCGCGGGGTCCGTTCGAGTTCGGCGGGATCTTCGGTGAGGATCTCCTCCATGGCCGGATCGACGGGCGGGGCCACGAGGTCTGAGAGCAACTCCAACTGGACGGGATCGAGCGGGGGCAACTTCTCGGACTTGGGGCCGTACAACCGTTGAAGCAATTCCTGGGCATGCCGGCTGCCACTAGTAACCAGATCGGCTTGCAGCCGGGCAATGACTTCCCAGGCCTCTTCGAGGTTTTGGACCCGGCTGTCAGCGAACTCAAGGCGCCCTGAAGTATAACATCGATAGTGCGCGGGTCGAGGTTTAAAACGCGATTTCACGAAATTAATATAGACTCGCGGCCTCTCCTATTCGCCTCCCGCGCACCAACACATGCGAGGTGTTTTCGTCGAACAATATAATCCTGTCCGATGCCGTTTCCGGCGATTTATTATATTTTTCCACAACTATCTCTTATACCACTTGCGTGCCCGCGTCTTCTCCATGTCGATCCCCCGACAACAGCAGCGCCAGTTGGTCCGCTGACAGCTCGATGGAGGAAATATCCGCCAGGGGCGAGGCGAAGGTCCCGATCTCCAATCTTTTGCAGCACAACCACCATCCTCCGCGGTCCCAGAACAGCACCTTGATCCGGTTCCTTCCCCGGTTGCACAAGACAAACAGATGCCCGCTCAACGGATCCCGCCCGATTGCTGGCGCACCACGCCCGCCGGCATGTCGAACGATTTCCGCAGATCCGTCGCCCCAACCGCCAGAAACACCTGCGTGCCCGACAAGAAGTTCAACATGGGTGCCAGACTTGCAGGCGTTGACTGACGACGGCGGTGCTCGTACCCGGTGGAATCCCCAACCTCAGCCCGGTGCCCATCACAAACTCCGGCCACAGTTCACTACCTCGTGTGGGACTTTCCACGACCCGCACCGGTATCAAACTCGGGCTCTCCTCTTTCCCAGACTCCACCCAGTGGTGCAAGGCCATCCACGACACCTCAATTTCCCGCGCAAACGCGTTCTTCGACGCTCCAGATTCCTTGAAGGCTTTTACCACCGCTGCTATCTCCGATCTCGTATACCTTCGCCTCCATCCTTTTACCCTTTCCATGGCCCCTGAATTTACCACCCAGATGGCTCGCAATCTACTCCCGTCGTAAACTCACGCCGGACGCTTACGCTCAAACTGAAAAACCGGTCCCGTTGCGCGAATTGCTTTGTGCGGTCAACGGCTACACGACCGATGCCAAAGTCAGCCGCTTTCTGGAACGGTTGCAAAACGCCGACCCGGCAGGCAGGAGCATCCACGCGCTGGCACCGACAATCGTCCCAAAACCCGGAGCAGTTCCCTAGGAAAGTTCGCAGTTCAGAGGCTCAGCTTCAGCCTGGCGAAGAATACCCGTTCGCGAGCGAATTCTGGTAGTGCGCTAAGCGGATCAAGGCGATAGTCCCGGTCCAAAAGATTGAGGATTCCTCCCGACAATTCTCCGTGTCGACCAGGGAAGCGCCAGCCGACCTGCACGTCCACCTGACATGTATCTTCATTACCATCGGTAAAGCTGGCATTTGAATTCTTATGATCCTGCAGATACCACGTCGTATCTCCACGGGCGAACCAGCCACTGACATGAGTCCAGCCCACCCGGATACCGAATTCATGAAGATCAACATCGCTTTGGATCAGGCGACCAAGGACCGGGTAACTATTGTCTAGCTGGGTACCCTGGAACCTGTAGCTCCCGCCCAGCGACCATTCGTCGCCAAGGAGCTTGTCGAGTGTCAGTGTCGCGACATTCTCGGTGAAACCGAAGTGCTCGGGGGTGCCACCCGTCACGCCCTTCTGTTTAGTTTGATCGAAATTGAACAGCCCGGTCTGTTGATCTACAGCCGAACGCAGAAAATCCCCTCGCAATCCAAGATAAGTCCGGGCCGGAAGTTTCAAATCAAGCGCCGCGCCACCGACATCGAACCCCGGAGCGCTAACGGAACCGGCGACGGATTCCGGGATCAGGCTACGGAAAGCTTGGCTGAAACCAGCGAGTTCCGACGGTTCGAGCCGATAACTTTCGTCAAGCCCCACACCGCCAAGCGACTTTGCGTATATTCCGCGCAGTGTGACGGACGCATGCGGGGTCCACACCAGCGCTGCCTTCGGCAGTGTCCGGGCGACGGAAGTTTCATCGGACTGGAGCGGTGGATGGCGAAAATTGGCTGGGTACCGGAGGTCGACGTAGGCAATGCCAGCCGTCAGCACCAGACTGCTGAGTGGCGTCCAAGACTCGTAGGCATATAGTGAGGAGCTTTGGAAACCATCATCAAATCCGCGGTTTTGATTAATTTCATTTGGGAAAATTGAAGCCAGGGCGGAATTTGGTTTGTCGGTAAGGCGGTAGTCAGCACCCAAGCTGCCGCCTTGAAAACGCCCCCCCAATACCAGCGTGTGGGACCCAAACTCGGCAATCTGATTCAGTTCTCCCGTATAGATCTGCTGTTGTCCACGATAGCTAAGATTCACTTTGGGCTGGTTTAGACCGATCGGTACGCCTTTATTAGTGACACGTTCAAGAAATTGAAGTCCATCTTGATGGAATTGTTGGTCGTTCTCAAGGCGACCGGCAAGCGCCAAGGTTTGAAAGCCCGGGGACCACTCATGCCGCCAGCCAGTGAGTACGATCGGTTGTTGGTACTCGTCGTAGCGGAAGCTGGGTAGATACCCATTGGTTCGGGCAAGTGGATCCAAATATTGGAAGTTGTCACCCGAGTGGTAATCCTCAAATTTCACTAGGAGTAATGCCGTGTCGTGTTCTGTCACCTGCTGTTTTACGTGCGTGTACCACTCAATACGGTCGAGATCGTTATTCGGGCGGGTCCCGTCATTGTGTTGGTAATCCAGATCTAGCGAGTACGCGCTGTTGCCGAAAAAACCCGACTGGGTGACCAATTGTCGGAACTGACCATCGGATCGGTATTCACTCATGGAGACAGTGGTAAACCCTTCCGCAGTTAAGAGGCGCCCAAATACTTGCAAAGATACAT
>DATJII010000302.1:0-31097 GCA_035493435.1 Candidatus Limnocylindria bacterium
CAAGTCCTGTCGTGCCCACCATGCCTGGGGATTGTGAGGGAATAGCGGCGTTGGGAGGTATTGAGATGCCTGTCAGGAAGCTGGTGTATCGCAGTTCCTTTTGTTAAATCCTGCATTTTTGGCCCTTCTCAGAATAAGCACCCTCTCCAACAGTCGCTTGCTGCGCAGAAACTTGGAAGGAACTGCCGCTGTACCGAAGTCACTTGCCGACAAGCTGTCCCATTCTTACACTCATGGAAGTTGAACGTGGGCCGACAAGAAGAAAAGATGATAGTCCGTCCCCTTATCTCGGGGGAGCGGATGGCGCAGATTTTATCGTCGCGACGCTCGATTACCTCCGAAGAAGCTTATCTTCAGATCTCGCGACATCTGGGACGCCCCCTGTCATCCGTCAGAAGCAAATACTTCGCCAGTGGGCAGAATGCTCCAACCGCATTCTGAATTGCGCCAGCCTTCCTCAAAGAATTGTCCGTGGCGGACAGGAGCATGACATATTTCATGACGAGCGGGAGGATCGCTATTTTAAGGTTACGCGCGACGGATTGTTTGGATTGACTCCGGGAATTGAACTGGCCTTGGTTTCGTCGGACCGCGACCCTCGGAGATTTCATTTATGGGAGGCATCTCCGATCAAAGCAGTGTTTCGTGAAAGTGAGTTTCTAATAACCAACGGGTTCACCCGTTATGTTGGATATGCATGTCTCCACCGCCCCTCATGCAGGTGACCGCGCTATCCGTCTTTGTTTGCGGTTAATAGCATGGCTGGCAGGCACTTCGATAGTGATGACGTTGTCTGGCGCCGCCCCGGATCCCTTCCTGATGGCCAATGGCATCCACCTTCGCAACGGTCGTGGCACTGGCGATATCGTACCCTTGCGCGGGGTCAATCTGGGTGGGTGGCTGGTGATGGAAGGCTGGCAATGCCCGATGGACGCCTCGGGCTTGGCGGATCACTTCTCCGTGCTGCAAACCCTCGACAGCCGCTTCGGAGTGGAGGTGGAACAGGGCCTCCTACGCACCTATCAGAGCGCGTGGATGCAGGCTCGTGATTTCGATAACATCCAGTCGCTGGGCATGAACGTCATTCGTGTGCCCGTATGGTGGGCCACCTTCGAAGACCTCAGCGGCCATTGGCGCGCCGATGCTTTTGATCGGCTGGACTGGGCTGTCACCAACGCCTGGCAGCGCGGTATCTACACCCTCATCGATCTCCACGGCGTGCCCGGCGGGCAGAGCACGAGCGATTCCACCGGGCAGGGCGGCCTGAACCAGTTCTGGGCGAGTGCCGCCCATCGAGACCACACGGCCGCCATTTGGACCGCCATCGCCAGCCACTATGTGGGAAATCCTGCGGTGGCGGGCTATGACCTTATCAACGAACCGAGCGGTGCCCCCAGCACGTCGGCCGTGTGGTCCGCTTATAATTCACTGTACAAGGCCATCCGCGCCGTGGACCCGGACCACGTCATCTTCATGGAAGGCACCTTTGGGAATTGGAACTGGAGTATGTTGCCGAATCCCGCCACTTATAAGTGGACCAACATCGTGTATGAGATGCATGAATATCAGTGGAATTCCACGACCAGCCCCGCTGGGGTCAAAGCCGGGATCGACAATCAAATAAAGGATTTCAAGCAACACCAGTCATGGAAGGTCCCGGCCTGCATCGGCGAATTCAATTGCTTTGGCACCGGCAGCGACACCTGGAAATACGCCATCCAGCAATTCAATTCCAACGGTATGAGTTGGACGATGTGGAGTTATAAGGCTACCCATGGCTCACCGCCCGATAGCTGGGGAGTTTACGATCCTGCGGGAGCCGGGCCGGCCAAGCCGCGCATCCAGACCGACACTGCGGCGGTGATTTCCAATCGTTGGTCCACCTGGGGTGGCGGCAATGTCTTTTCCCTGAATTCCATGTTGAAACCCGCCATCGCGGGGCCGTTGGCCGTTCCGGATCGGTACCGAACCTTACCGGGAACAACGCTTACCATTGCCACTGGCACAGGACTGCTCTTTAACGACCGGGACCTCAACCGAGGTCAGACCGGAATCAAACTGCAGGCGCAACCGGTGGACGCACCCGCGCACGGCCAGCTATCCTTGGAATCCGACGGTTCATTTAGTTATATGCCCGATCCAGCCTTCACCGGGATTGACACTTTTCGCTACGCTGTCTTCGACGGCTTCACCCGGTCGGCAAACATCGCCGAAGTCACAGTGCAAGTCGCCCCCTCGATCACACCGCCACTCCTCCGCTACGCCGTTGCCGGAGGCCAGATCCAGCTAAGCTGGCCAGCCGACCATCTCGGTTGGATCCTTCAGGCGCAAACCGTTCCGCGAGGCCAAGGGCTCGGAACCAACTGGTTTGATATCGCGGATTCGTCTGCCACCAACCAAGTCACTCTTCCGGTCAATGGCATTGGTGGCAGCGTTTTTCTGCGGCTTCTGTATAATCCCTGACCAGTGGATAGAGCCCGGTCAATCCCCGGGGTCCTCTTCATCCGGTGTAAGTGTTTCAAAGATCCAATACTGAACGCTTAAATGCTGGTGAAACGCTGAACCCGCAGGGTTCACAGCGGTTAGCCGTTGGTCGAGCGCAGCGATACCACCGGTATTGATCTCCAAAATTGGCGCTCGCGCGTAAGGGGTGGTTTGCGAAGAGACGTATCGTGAGCTGTTTGGAGTCGGGTTTCAGCTGGGTGAGCTTTGTATTTTCACGGCACCTGCATATTCTCGAATGCTGCTTTTATGGGGTTCATCGCGTAGAAGCGATCCGAATTACGGAGCGGGGTGGAGCATTTCACCGATCCCGTGATACACAGATTGACCACCGGCTGCCTGGTTGTTTTCATCGATCCATGAGATCCCCAAGACAAATGGCCTGCCTTCTGGCACTCTTGGCATTTGGCCAGACAGATGTCGAAGTGAATGCAGGCGAGGGGCTTCCGCCCCTCTCGCTGACTCGGGAGGGGCACTGGCTGATCATATCGGGCCCCCAGGTTTACGGCGGATCCATCAAGATCAACTATCTCGAGGCCTACTGCCGGGGAGATTCGGCAACCAATGATTGGGTGAAGCACACGATCATCCCGTTTAAGAACGAGATGTTGTCGCCGACGAATCAGCATCAGGAGATCCGGCTGCGGGATACCTTGGCAGACGGAGTGACAGTGGAACATGTCATCACAGCGACGGCTGATGAAGTCGACTTTCGGCTGACGGCGCACAATCCCACATCGCTTTCCTCCGAAGTCCAATGGGCGCAGCCGTGTGTTCGCCTTGGCGACTTCACTGGATTCGGTTCCGCCCAGACAACCAATGACTACGCCTACCTGCCCAAGTGTTTCGTCTTCCTCGATGGCCAATTGAAACGGATGCCATTTGAACCTTGGTCCACGGAGGCTCGTTATGTCCCCGGCCAGGTATGGCGTGCACCGAAAGTGTCAGCCGCCGATGTCAATCCACGGCCTTTGAGCCAGCGGGTTCCGGTTCACGGATTGATCGGCTGTTATAGTGGTGACGATAAGCGGATTTTTGCCACGGCTTGGGAGCCGTACCAGGAATTGTTCCAGGGTGTCGCCCGGTGTTTGCATTCGGATTTCCGCGTCGGCGGCCTGAAGCCCGGTGAAACCAAGCATATCCAAGGCAAAATCTATATTGTTCCAGCGGATGCGCGCGCTTTGTTGGAGCGCTATCGACGCGATTTCCCAAGTCAAGGGAACCCGTTGGAGAAGTGAGGGATAAAAGGGTTTGTTTTAGACTGTGGGCACCCATTTGATTTGGCGGCATGGAGGGAATGATCTGCCGTGGACGTCACCCGTCGTTTTGCTTGCTTTGAATTCCAAAGCGGTAGCTCCGCCAAGCCACCGCAACTGCACTCCAGGCGCTTCGCGTCGCTGCGATGTCGTTAATATATCGACGGCAAGTTTCTCCTAGTGCGCTATATCTGGCACTTCCCTCGCATGTGTCCGCCATTGGGATTTGTTCGGCGGGTTATTACGCGGATCCCTACGGCACCAATGTTGATATAGGAACGGTGACCTCAAATTCCATGCCTCCCCGTGCCAGGCGCAGGCGCATGGTGGCGGCGCGGTCGATTTCGCGGTCGTACCGTTCACGCGGCCATTTGGCGAGCGGTTCGCCGTTGATTTGCACACAGCCGTCGCCGGTTTCAATGGGCAGTCCCTTGGCGGGGGTGTCGTCCAAGACTTGCAGTATCCTCCAGGGTTCGGTGGCCCGGTCGAATACGATGCCCAGACTGCGGATGGCCGGTAGGTGAACGGGCTCCGTCCGGTTGGGAAGCAATTGTACTTCCGAACGTTTCGGATCAAAGGTGATGGCGTAATTCTCCAACACCTGTCCGCCTAGGAACGCGAGGGCCTCCGGCATCCCCGTGACGGTGGGTTCAACGAATTCGAGCCCGGCCAATTTGATGCTTCCCGCAAGCCTTCCGATCCGGCTGGGACGCGCTCCATTGGCGGTGACCATCACTGACCCGGGTCGGGGTCCGTAGATGAATTCGAACTCGCGCCTGCCTGCGGGCACCTCAAAGCCGCCACCGCTGCCGGTATCGATGACAAAGTCCATCCGCTGGTCCTGGCACGCCACGTTGAGGTGCGGCATTCCCTCGCGCACGGTATAAGTAAGCGAAGTGGCCTCGGGCAGGGGTGGTCCTTCCAACGGGGCCAGGCGGAGCTGTTTGCCGCTATAATCAATGGTCCAGCGCGTATTCCGAAAGAGGTCGAATCCCAGGATGCCGTCGACCGGCCGGCCGGCCGAACGAAACTGGGAGAAGTCCTGCACAATGGTTTCGACATTGATAAAGGGCTTGGGCCCGGCCCAAAGCACCGGCGCCACCACCACGGAAAGTTTCTTCAAATCGCCCGCGGCCCCGCGGACGTTGGCATCCGAGAGGGTGGGATCGCTGGTTCGTCCCACCACTTCCAGGGCAAACTCCTCTCCCACGACGCAGCGCGCCGCGCCGGTATCGAGGACGAACATCCATTTGCGGCCTCCTGCGCGAACTTCGACGAAGGGGATGTGGTTGATGACTTGGAAGGGAACCACCACCGGCTCTGCCTCCGGTTCTTTGGAAACCCCGTTGAAATCAGCCGCTATAGCCGGGAAAAGGCTCAGGGGCATCAGGAGAACCGCCAAAAACGGCGCGAGCCGGAGGCTCACCAGGCGAGAACGCGCCGAGCAGGCCACCGGAAGCCGCGTCGCTGCCCTGCGTTTCCGCCATCCCATTGGCAAGGAAACTCGCATACCGCCCTTGCACGGGCAAGGCACAGTCCTCCCGGTGCGTGGTGGGTTATTTACCGATCTTACATCGGTCCCTGCACGATGGGTCGGAGGACTGGTGACTTCCCATCCATCCAGCCACCACCGCTCGATTGCGAGACAGGCTGTCGATCATTGAAAAGGCGGTCTGCTGGAGCGGTGGGCTGGTGAGGCGAAAGGCCCACTCCCAATGGTCTTCCAGGGTATAAAGAACGGTCAGCCAGGCGGGCGGGCCAACCCAGACGTCTCCCTCGCTTGAGGCAACCACCAAGTCGTCGTGGGCGAACCACGGCGTTATTCCTGGGAACCGCTGTCCCACCTGGGGATCCGCACGTGCGAGCAGGTGCAGGGGAAATCGTTGAGGTTGTTCTTCCAGCCACGCCTTGATGCGCTGGCAGAGTGGACAGCCATCGTCGTAGAAAACGTAATAACATTTCATGGCTTGGCAGGCGGGCCGGGCCATTCGCGTCAAGCGACGGCCCGGGAGTTTCTGGCGTTTCCGAGTGGACATTATTCCGCCGCCGTCACGCGTCCCACTGGCGGGATGGGTGGCGGGCAGCCTTGGCGCAGGGCACGACGCCGGAACCGGCTGAGCACGAAGAGATTGAAGAAGTGCATACCGCCGAGGATCATCATGACCATCCCCACCTTGTAACAGGTGGCCTCGACTGCTTCACGAAGGTCCTCGGCTTTCGCGGCGAATCTCAACGCGAGGATCACATACCCGATGTTGATCAGGTAGAACCCGACCAGCAGCAGGTGATTCACCGAATCGGCCAGTTCCGTCTGCCCATGAAAACTATCGAGCAGGAACAGGCGGCCGTGTTTGAACAACGTGCGGCCCACCCAGACCGCAAGGGCAACGCTGACCGGGATATACACCGCGTAAGTCAGCAGAACGTATTTTCCTGTATCGTTCATAATTTCTGTCCTAACAGAAACACAAGAAATGTACAACGTCAAGAGCCGATTGAGAAGGGGGACGAATTTGTCCACAGATTTCGCAGATTCACACAGATTAAAAGACGGGGAAAAATGCAATTTTGCGTAGTCGGACGATGCTTCTTCCTTTCCGAAATCTGTGTGAATCTGCGTAATCTGTGGATAATAATTCCCTTCTGTTTGAGTAAGCTCCACAAAAAAGACTGGTGTCCGGATGTCGGCCAATTTTACTTTGGAATGAATGTCGACGATCTCACCATCCGCCGATAAACGGGATGAGCAGACCTATACCGTGATTGGCGCTGCCATGGCGGTTCATGCCGAACTGGGCCACGGATTTCTGGAGCAGGTCTACCAGGAGGCGTTGGAACACGAATTTGTCCACAGGGGTATCGCGTACCGGCGTGAGTATGGGCTTCCCATACCGGGGTAAATTGCTTAACACCTCCTACCGCGCTGATTTCATCTGCTTTGAGTCGATGCTCGTCGAGCTCAAGGCGATCCAAACCCTTACCTCCACAGACGAGGCGCAAGTTCTGAACTATCTGAAAGCTTCAGATTACGGCAAGGCTCTCCTGGTCAATTTCGGTGCCCGTAGCCTGGAATATAAGCGGCTCGTGTTCGGGCCGAGGAAGGGATGATGTTGTCCACAGATTACGCAGATTTACACAGATTTCGGAGAAAGCAAATCGTGCGGAGACACGGTTCGCGGAATTATTCCCCGCCTTTTAATCTGTGTGAATCTGCGTAATCTGTGGATAAAAACTCTCCCTTACTCGTGCCCCGCGAGGGGAACGAGGGGCTGCTTTTTCTGGGCACGCAGGCGCATTTGGTCATGGATGGTCGCCACGCGTTCCTCGTCCAGCAGGGCCGGATCAGCCAGGCGGGCGTTGAGCGAAACGAGCTGACGATCGACGGCGGAATCGCGCAGGCGCTGCACGGTCTGATTGAGCTCCACCAAGGGCTCCCGAATCTCCTTAAGATGTTGCCCGCTGTCGTGGATCAACGGCCGGGTCGCCGCGTCGAGGACCAGGGTGCGCAGGATGGGATCTTCCATGCCCGCCAGGAGGCTTGGAATGCCGTTCCAGGTGTTCTCCATATAGCCCTGGATGCGGCGGGCTATTATATCACGGATCAATGGCGAGCCGATCCATTCGGGGTCGAGATGCGCCACCACCCATGGCACGACTTCGTCCACCTGGAGCGTCACTTTCAAGACAAAGTACTCACGTGGGTCCAATGGTGTCTGCGGAAGCGTTTCAACCAGCGGATCCTCGCTTGAGGTCCTCGCACTACGGGCCGGGCCAATCGTCCTGAACTCCTTGCGAACGGCACCGGGATCGACGCCCAGGCGTTGCGCGGTGCGCTGGGCGTAGGTATCGATCAGGACCGCATTGCCGGTTTTCAACACCGCTTCGCTCATCGAGCGCACAATGGTCATGCGGCCCTTGTCGCTGGTGGCCTCGTTTTCCGCCATCAAATGCTGCAGGTAAAAATCGAAGAACCCCTGGGCCCGCGCCAGGATCTGGCGGAAGGCATCCGCGCCGAATTGCTTGATATAACTATCGGGGTCGTCCGGTGGCGGAATCGAGGCCACCTTCACCGCCAGCCCTGAGGCCAGCAGGTCGTCGAGGGCCCGAACCGTGGCGTTGCGCCCGGCTTTGTCCCCATCGAAACAGAGGACCACCTCGTTGACGTACCGCTTCAGGATGCGGGCATGGTCGGCGGTCAGGGCCGTCCCTTGCGGGGCGACCGCATGGGTGACGCCTCCCATATGGCAGGCAATGGTGTCGAGCTGACCCTCGCAGATCAGCGCATAACCTATATCGAGGATCGGCCGTTTCGCGCGGTGCAGCGCGAACAGCACCTTGCCCTTGGTGAACAGGGGAGTTTCAGGTGAATTGACATATTTAGCCTGCTTCTCGTCCCCTTGCAGGATGCGGCCGCTGAAGGCGATCACGCGTCCCTGCTCGTCGCAGATGGGGAACATGAGGCGCCCGCGGAACCGGTCATAATACCCGCCCGTGTCCCGCTTGACCACCAGGCCGGCCATTTCCGCGAGGCCCAGGTCAAAGCCCTTACCCTTGGCCCAGTTGACCGTGTCATCCCAGGCCTCAGGTGCGGCGCCAATACGAAACTCGGAGATCGCCTCGGCGGGCACGCCCCGCTTTGCCAGATAGTCCCGCGCAATCTGGCCAGCCGCCTCGTTTGCGAGGCATTGCTGCCAGCGCAGACAGATCGCTTCGTGCAGCTTGAGGAGGGAATCCTTGACCGACCGTTGTTGGGCAGCTCCGCCGGTATTATCGACCTCCAGGACGATATTCGCACGCTCCGCCAGTCGTTGCACCGATTCGACGAAGCTTAAGCCCTCATACTCCTGAATGAAGGTGAAGACATCCCCTCCCTTGCCACAGCCAAAACAGCGGAAGATCTGCTTGCCGGGATTGACGTTGAAGCTGGGGGATTTTTCGCGATGAAACGGGCAGAGGCAGACAAAGTTGACCCCGGCCTTCTTCAGCGGCACGGCGGCGCCGATGACATCGACGATGTCATTCGCCGACCGAACCTTGTCTAGATCGTTGGGGGAGTAGGTGGGCATTCCGCCGTGGATATCTACTTAGTGTCCCGGTACCAGGCCAGCGTGCGTTGCAGGCCTTCCTGCCAGCTTACTTTTGGCTCATAGCCGAGGGCTGCCCGTGCCGCGCCAATGTCGGCGCGCGAGTGCTTCACGTCACCCGGGCGCGCGGGCTCGAAGCGTGGCTGGAGCCGGGTGCCGCAGAGGCGGTTCAACTCACCGACCAAGTCGAGCAATGAAATGCTGCCCCCTCCGGCGATATTAAAGACCTGTCCTGCGGCCCGTTCTTCCGGCGCGTCCACGGCTTTCAGGTTGGCTTGGACGACGTTTTCGATATACGTAAAATCACGCGATTGGGTGCCGTCGCCAAAGATGGTCGGCGCTTCACCCCGGAGCATCAGGGTGCAAAACCGTGCAATCACGCCGGAATACGGTGAATCGAACGCCTGCCGCGGGCCAAACACGTTGAAATACCGGAGCCCCACAGCCGGGAGCCCGTGGAATTGATGGAACATCTGCCCGTAACGTTCCGCCGCGTATTTTTGCAGCGCATAGGGCGACAACGGATTCGGTGGCAGGGACTCGTGTTTGCTGGGAGCGTCATTGTCGCCGTAGATGGCGGACGACGAAGCGAATACAAAACGTCGAACTCCGGCCGCCCGGCTGGCTTCCAGCAGATTGAGGGATGCGGTGAGGTTCTGGGTATTCGAGGCAACGGGTTCGGCCACTGAGCGAGGGACACTGGGCAGGGCCGCCTGGTGAAAAACCCAGGTGCAACCCGGAAGCAAGCGGCTGAGAAGGGAAGGATCACCAGCGTCACCTTGGACAAACTCGAAATCGGGCCGGCCGGAGCTCCACTCCAAGTTCGTGGTGGTGCCCAACGAAAGGTTATCGAGTGCGACCACCCGGGCGCCCCGATTCAACAGGGCTTCCGCCAGATGTGAACCGATGAAGCCCGCTCCACCTGTGACTAGCACCTTGGGTGTCATCCGGGTAATAGCATGCACCGAACCGGCCCCGGGGTCACGCTTTGACGTAGCGTTCCGGCGGCAGTGCTCGTCGGCCAAAAACGTTGCGGGTATCGACGATCAACCTCGCTTCACGCGCTACCAAGTCGTAATCCACGGCCCGGTGTTGCGTGACCAAGACCACTACGTCGTAAGTGGTTACGCTGCCGGCGTCGAGCTCCAAGCTCTTTCGTCCCGCGTAGTGGGAGTGCTCTCGCGAGGGACGGATTTCCGGAATGTGCGGATCGTGGTAGTCCACTTGCGCCCCCTGCGCCTCGAAGAGATTCCAGAGAACGTAGCCGGGGCTTTCGCGGTCATCGTCCACATCGGGCTTGTAGGCGATCCCCAGCAGGAGAATCCGACTCCCTTGGAGGGTCAGGCCGCGTAGCTGCAACGCCTGGGCCGTTCGCTCGACGACGTGGGCGGGCATGGCGGTGTTGACCTCGCCCGCCAGTTCAATGAACCGCGTCTCCTGGCCAAACTGCCGCGCTTTCCAGGTCAGGTAAAAAGGATCGATCGGAATGCAATGTCCCCCCAGACCGGGCCCCGGGTAGAAAGGCATATAACCAAACGGCTTGGTCTTGGCTGCTTCAATCACGTCCCAGACGTCGATGCCCATCGCCTCATAGACCAGCTTCAACTCATTCACCATGGCGATGTTCACCGCGCGAAAAATGTTTTCCGTCAGCTTGACGGCTTCGGCCACCCGGCAGTTCGCGACTGGCACGACGGTTTTGACAATCCGCAGGTACAGCGCCATGGCCCGATCCCGGCAGGGCGGTGTCAGGCCGCCCACAACCTTGGGAATCTCCGACAATTGGCTGGCGGGATTGCCGGGATCCTCACGCTCCGGCGAGTACGCCAGGTGAAAATCGCGCCCGGCCACCATTCCCGAACCGGCTTCCAATACGGCGCGGAGTTCCTCGTCCGTGGTTCCGGGATAGGTGGTGGATTCCAGCACCACCAGCATGGAGGGATGGATATAAGGAGCCAGCGAGCGGCCGGTGTTCAGGACATAGCTGAGATCCGGCTCGTTCTCCCCCTTGAGCGGCGTGGGCACGCATATAATCACTGCCTGGCACCGCGACAGGACGGAAAAGTCCGTGACCGCCTCGAATCCGCCGCGTTGCCGCGCGGCCGCGACCCGCTCCCCGGGAATGTGCAGGATATAAGAATCGCCCCGGTTCAGCTTCTGGACCTTGGCCGAGTCGATGTCCAGGCCCAGCACCCGCGCTCCACGTTCGGCGAATTGCAGCGCCAGCGGCAATCCCACGTAGCCCAGGCCGATAATGGCGATCGGTGCGTCGGCGTTCACGGCTGGGTTCCACGCGGGTTGCGTGATTCCTGCGACGCGATTTCCGAGACCAGGAACATGGGTCGATTCCGCGTCTGCTCGTGGATGCGGCCGAGGTATTCGCCCATGATTCCCAGGACCACCAATTGTATCCCGCCCATGAAAACGATGGTGACCAAAAGACTCGCCCAGCCCTGCGGAGTGCGTCCCACGAAGAGCCAGGAAAATAAGACATAGAGCAGGAGCAGGCATCCCACCACCGCCGCCATCCCGCCCAGGACGGTCGCAAAGGCCAGGGGCTTCAAACTGGAAGACACGATGCCATTCATGGCCAGGGCCATGAGCTTCATCAGTGAATATTTGCTCTCGCCGGCGAAGCGCGCGTCGCGGTCATAGAAGACTGGCTCCTGCCGGAAACCCACCCAACTTACCATACCACGGATGAATCGTTGCCGCTCCGGCATGGCCACCAGCAGGTCCCGGACGCGGCGGCTGATGAGTCGGAAGTCGCCGGTATCAAGCGGTATTTGGGTGTCGGAAAGCTTCTCCAGCAGGCGATAGAAAATCGCACAAAACAGCCGCTTTAACGGGGCATCACCCGGTCGGCTGCGTCGTTGCGCATAGACCACGTCCACCCCTGAATCCATCCGCGCGAGCATTTCCGGCAACAACTCCGGCGGATCCTGGAGATCTGCGTCCATGATGAGAATCCGTTCGCCACGAGTGAAGGAAAGCCCGGCGGAAAGGGCCAGTTGATGCCCGTGGTTCCGCGATAAGTTGATCGCCACGAGTTGCGGATCAACGCGGGTTAACTCGTTGAGAATCTGCCACGTGTCGTCCTTCGATCCGTCGTTCACCACGACGATTTCATAGCTCTTGCCCACGGCGGCGCAAACCTGGGCCACCCGCCGGTGCGTCTCGCGAATGACCGCGCTTTCATTATAGCACGGCAGGACGACCGATAGATAAACTCCGGATTTTTCCGGCCCCCGCGATGGATCTGGTTGGTTCATGTTCCCGAAAAGGCTGCATCTCCCAAGGCGTGCAATTGGGCATACGTCATTCCCCGCGCCAATAATTCTGCATGGGTACCCAGTTCAACAATGCGCCCATGCTCCATCACCACGATGATATCCGCCCGTTGAATGGTCGACAACCGGTGGGCGATGACCAGGGTCGTGCGGCCTTCCATGAGTTTCTCGAACGCATTTTGGACCGCCCGTTCGCTCTCGGTGTCGAGCGCACTGGTCGCCTCGTCCAAAATAAGAATAGGCGCATTGCGAACGAGGGCGCGGGCAATGGCCAGACGCTGGCGCTGGCCGCCGGAAAGAAGGACGCCTTTCTCACCGACTTCGGTGTCATAGCCCTTTTCTTTCGACATGATGAAATCATGCGCGTAGGCGGCCGTGGCGGCCTGCACCACCTCGTCATCCGTCGCCTCCACCCGCCCCAGGCGGATGTTGGCTTTGACGGTATCATTAAATAGCACCACGTCCTGGGTCACGATCGCCATCTGCGAGCGCAGTTGCGCCGTGGCGGCTTCCCGCAATTCCACCCCACCGATGCGGATATGCCCCGATTGCGGGTCGAAGAAGCGGAGCAGGAGGTTGGCCGCCGTGGTCTTGCCGGAACCGCTCTTGCCAACCAGCGCCACCATCTTTCCTGCCGGGACTGTCAGGTTGAAATCTACCAAGGCGGGTTTATCGCCATAGCTGAACCCGACGTGTTCAAACACTATATCCGCTCCCCGGCCCGTCACCGTCTTGGGAACCACCGGATCGGGCAGGTCGGATTTCTCGGCCAGCAATTCAAAGACGCGTTCCGTAGCCGACCGGGCTTGCTCCAATTGCGAGTGCAGCCGGGTGATTTGCTTGATCGGCTTGTACATCGAAAAAATACTGCCAATCACCAGGATGAAGTCCTCTCCTTTCAAGGGGGGGATCTTGCCCAATTGCATCGCGAGCAGCACCAACGACACCCCGACCGCACCGAAGAACTCCATCAGCGGCCCCGGGATTTCCAAGGCTCGGATGACCCGGAGTTGGGCGCTCACATATTTGCTGGCCGAATCGCGAAACCGTTTCTGCATGGTGTGCTCGAGTCCGTAAGACTTGATCACCCGGTTGCCGGTGAAGGTCTCAGTCATGATCTCCATGAGCCGCGCGAAATAGGATTGGATGGCGCCGCTCGATTTCCGGACTTTCCGGCTATAAATGATAATGGGCAGGAGGCAGAGCGGCATCACGATGATTGCGGTCAATGTGATCTTCGTATAGCCAATGAGCAGCCAGGTGGCGAAACAGAGCAGCGTGACCGGGTCGCGGACCACCACCGCCGCTGTTTGTGACAGGATGGAATGCAGGAAATAGGTGTCCGTGGCCACGCGCGACACCAACTCGCCAGAGGACGCCCGGTTAAAGAAGCCTATGGGCAGGGAAAGGAGATGTTCGAACAGGTTGCTGCGCAGGTCGGTGACCGCCTTCACGCTGACCCAAGAAAGGAAATAAGTATTTAGATAACCGACAATGCCCCGGATCAGGAGCACCAGGGGGATCAGGGCGATCAGGGCAAAAATGGCGCCTTTTCCCTGGTGCGACAGTTGTTCAGTGAGGTGCTTGCGGAAGATCTCGATCTCTTCCTGCGCGTGGGCAATCAACGGGATGGTATGACCGATTCCCGACGCCCCGTGTGGTGCGATCTTCGAGGCTTCGGTGGGGAAGATCACCCCGTAAACCACGCTTACGGTTCCGATCATGATGGGCTCCATCAGTCCGGCCACAATTCCCGCGAGGATTCCGGCAAAGAGCCGGCCTCGGTAGGGTTTGGCCAGCTTCCAGAGCCGTTCCAAAAACAAACGCATGTAGGATGAAATCTAGGTGGGAACCCGCCACCCGGCGAACCAATTTGTTATCGGCCCGTAGCCACCGAGGTGACGAGGTGGACGTGCGTGGAGAGGCGTCAGTTTTACCGTCCACCTCCTCATGTCGGTGGCTACGGGGCCGCATTGCTGCTCCGTGATCGGTGCCCCTAGAATCTGCGCGAATCTGCGGTTAAAAAACAGATTGAAAACAGCTACCGGCGAAAAGGCGTTATTGATCCGCAGATTACTGAAAGAGAGGGGGAAAGTTTCCCCCACCTCTTCGCGTCGGTGGCTACGGCGAAGCTCAGAGCTTCGCCATCGAATCGTCCAGGGCGGCGATCAATTGGCCGATCGTTGCAGGCGTCTCGTCGCCCATGTTGGAGACGCGGAAGGTCGTGCCCTTGATCTTGCCATAGCCGCCGTCGATCAAGAACCCGCGATCCTTGGTCAGCTTTTGCAGCTTCGCCACGTCGACCACCCGGCCACCCGGCTTGGCGCCGTTGTTGAAACAGCACAGTGTGATCGAACCGAACTCGGGTTCCGGCAGCAGCGTGAAACCATGCTTGGCACCCCATTCGCGCAATTGGGTGTTCGTCGCCTGATGCCGCGCATAACGGGCGGGCAATCCCTCCGCGTAAAACTCGTCCAGCTTGGCCGAAAGCGCGTAAATATGCGGAATGCTTGGCGTGCTGGGCGTCATGCTCTCCTTCGCGTTTTTCTCAAACTCCACGAAGTCGAAATAATAACCCCGATCCTTCATCGTGGCGGCCTTCGCCAGCGCGGCGGGCGAGCACACGAAAACTGCGAGTCCGGGAGGCAACGCGAACGCTTTTTGCGTTCCCGCGAGCAAGACGTCGATGCCCAAGGCATCGAAATCCAGCGGTACCGCTGTCATCGAACTCACCGCGTCCACGATGAACAGCACGTCCGGATATTTCTGCTTCAGCGCGGCAATTTCCCCTAACGGGCTCATCACGCCGGTGCTGGTCTCGTTGTGGATCAGCGTCATGGCGTCGAATTGACCGGTGGCCAGCTTGGCGTCGATCTGCTCCGCGCGGACGGGCGAACCCCACGGCACTTGCAACGCTTCGGCTTCCTTACCGCATTTCTTGGAGACGTCGAACCACTTGTCGGAAAAGGCTCCGCACATGCAATTCAACACTTTGCGGCTGACCAAGTTACGGATCGAACCCTCCATCACCCCCCAAGCACTGGAGGTCGACAGGTACACCAATTGCTTGGTGGAAAGCAGGCCTTGGAGTTGGGGTTGGATCTTGGCGTACAGGTCTTTGAAACCCTGTCCACGATGCCCGATCATGGGACGGCAAAGCGCCTCAAACGTCTTGGGGCTGACCTCCACCGGACCCGGAATATGCAGTTTGACGTGTGCCATAAAAGCCGCGCCAGTCTCCGCGACGGGCGGTTCCTTTCAAGGGAATTGCGGCGGAGATGCGCCGCTTACTGGGGGGCGTTGCCGTAGCGTGTCGTGCCGTCGCTGACCGCCGGCTTCGGAATTCGGGCGAGAATCTTGAGGATATCGAGCAGTACCAACATCGGTTCCTGGGTGGAATCCACTTGGTGAATGATCTCGTCCGGATAGCATTCCAACACCGCGCGAGTGTCCCGCTTGTACGTTTCCAGACGAGCCCGGATGACCTCGACATTGGCATCATCGAGGCGGTTTTCCTTTAGGGCGCGGCGTTGCAAGCGCGCCACCAGCTTGTCTACGACGGGGCAAAAAAGGTTGAAAATGGCCTTAACGTCCACCAATTCGCGCATGAGCATCGCCTGCGCAGGATTTCGGGGGATGCCGTCCAGCAACAGTGTGTCAGCTTCCGGATTGAAGCGGTTGGTAGCCAGCATGCCGTGAATCGAGGACAGCCAAAGCTCAATCGTCGGTTCGTCTGGGACCAATTGCCCCTTCGACGCGTAATCCACAAAAACCCGGCCCAGTTTGGAATCCACCCTGAGGTTACGGAAGGCGTCCCCGCAGGAGAAGTGAACGAAGTTGGGGATCTGCCCGAGGATTTTGCCTTGGGTGCCTTTTCCGGCTCCGGGAGCACCGAAAAGCAAAATGGCGCGGTATTTCATAAACGCGTCGACTATTACGGGAGTTTTTAGGGAGCGGGAGGCTCGTTAGGCGTCCTTGTGACGGAGCTTCACTTCCACAATCGCGGGAAATTCGGTTCCGACTTCGGCGGCCGTGGCCGTCTTAAAATGGATTTCCGTACCGCTAATCCGGCTGATGCGGCTGGCCACGATCTTGTGTTTGCCGCAATCGACCTCAATGACGAGATCCTTGTCCGCTTCGCTGGACACCACGCGGAAAAACGTGGGGAACTGGGTCTCGAAGAAACGGCGATTGAAGGTGGTTTCGCCGCGGCGAAATACTTTGGGCAAGGCATCGCTGGCAGCGGCTGCGCTCTGGCCACGGGTCATCCCCAATCCCGATGCCCCTGGGGCTGCCGCCGGTGCGGAAGGCTGACTGGGGGCCGTCAGGACGGATTCAGCGAGGGCGGCCTCGGTGGCGTTCACTTGTTCCTCCGGCACATATTTCGGAGTGGCCAGGAAGAGCAGGGGACCAACGACAGGCAGGATTGCGGACAAACCACAGACCAAGGGAACGGAACGCCACTTGAAGCGGGCGATTTCAAACGCGGCGTACAGGTTGGCCAAATAGAGTGCACCCAACAGAATCAGGCCGTTCGGAGCGGTTAGCGCGGCGATCAAACCGTGATTGGTCTGGGGCAGCGGAACGCGTTCCACGTTCTTGATGGGAATCGTCTTGGCTTCCTTCCGGGCCACTTCAACCGCCGGGATGTCCAGCAATGGCTCCACGAAGCGTTTGGCCTTCGGATTGGTGGCCAGCTCTTTCAGCGTGTCTTCGCTGAACTTCGGCCAATCGATGCGCGGCGAGAATCCGCCTTCGGCAAGGCGAATGACGAGACCGTCCTTATCGATGGACGAGACCTCGCCGTTGTACACGTCCCCGGCCATTGTTTTGAATTCCGCAGCGGCCATTCGGGCCGCCAAGGCAAACAGGGAACAGGCTAGGACTGCGATTCGAGCAAAGCGCATGATGTGGACCATGATGTCAAATGATGTCGAGTGAGAAAGCTTTTTTGGTTGGGCAGGCGGGCAATCAGGGCGCGTCAGTCACTTTGTAGAAGCGGATGGCAGTGGCTGGCCGGGTATCCAAAAAGCTCGCGGCTTCCGCTACGGCGGTCACCGGACTACCCACTTTTACCCAGGCGGCGCCCGCGATATCTTCCTGGCTCCAAACCTGATATTTGTGCCCTGGACCGCTGCGCCAAGTGACTGTGGTTCCAGATCCGTTGAGGGAAACGCTGAGGATCCGGTAACTTGGGTCGAGCGGGTTCGTTCCGTAGAAGTACTCCCGGGCGTTGGTAAGTCCGTCGCCATCAGGATCGGAAGCGGGTGCCGCTTCCGTGCGGGTGAAGGGCGAGAAGTACTGCCGTTGGTAAAGGTCATCCAGGCCGTCGAAATTGAAATCGGGTGCGGTGGGTTTGACTTCCAAGAACCCGTTGGCCCAAGCGGTCGCGCCACTGGCTGTAACGGAAATGCTCCGTAAACCCGGGATGGCATCCGCCGCCACGGCCACTTCGGCTTCCACCAAGGGCATGCCCCGTAAGCCATTAAGATTCACGTGGGTTGGACCCACGGACAGGCCGGCTCCGGTGATCTTCAAAACGGCATTCGTGGTAGTCAACCCAGGCGTAAAGACTCCTACCCACGCTCCTGTCTGGCCGGGGCTGAGTTGGATGCAGAACCGTGAATCCTGCAATGCTCCAGGCAAAAGTGTTCCTCGCGTGGAGGTGATCCGAAAGGGCGGGGCGGTAGACGTGACGCTGAGTTCTTGGGAGACCGTCCCGCCGGCCACCACGGCCAGCGTCGTGGTGCTGACGGGGAGAAACGACGTGTTGGCTGTCCCATAGAAATTGGCGCCAGTGACGTCGATATCGTATCCGGAGATCAGGTAGGTGTCCGTCGATTGGTTCGGATTGGTTTTCGAATCCAATGGCGTGACCCGCACGGTATAATTGCCCGGAACCAGCATCTTGAGAGTGAAGAGTCCGGTGGCATCCGTGACCACCGCTTGGGCCATATTACCGTTGGCATCCTCCGCGGACACCACCGCACCGAACACAGGCGCACCACCCGTTGTTATGTGGCCTGTAATGGTTCCATAGAGGGCGTTGCTGGACGTCACGCCGTATAAGGTTCGCGCTGCGGCGACGTCATCCGCGCTGAGTCCGGCAGCGGATCCGACCTTTGCTGGCTGGGTCCAATACATCGTCGCGCCTCCCAGGACGGCATGATTGAAACCCAGGAGGTGGCCGATTTCGTGCAAGGCGACGCTTTCGAGGAACGGTCCGGATTGGGCCGTGGAATTGAAGTCGGTCTGGTAGAAGGTATTGGCGCTGCCGTTGAAGACAATGTCAGCTTCGGTGATCACGCCATTGTTCCAACTTCCCAGGAATGTCAGGGCGTAGGCCCCGCCCGGAAGGAAAACATTTCCGTAAACCGATCCGCCATAAACGGTCCTTCCAAACGGGAGCCAAATCAACTGGCTTTGCCCGTCGTAGGGGTCGAATTGGGTGGCATTGGTGACATACCCCGCTTCTTCAAAACGAATCTTGGTTCCGGGAATTGCGGCCCACTGCGCCAGCGCCGACCGTACGCTGTTCAGTTCGTTGCTCGCGTTGTTATGTCCCGATCCTTCGATGCCGAGCCGATATCGAATGGCTAGCGTGACGGGATTCTGATCTGGAGACGCGGGGGTGGTGTGGTCGTAGGTAGTGAGGTTCCACCCCAACTGGACTCCATCGCTATACTGTTCCCGGGTAAAAGCGTGGGCGGTGCAGGCCAGCAGGTATAGGGTCGCAAGGAGGGAAAAGATTCGGCGAATCATGGGGAGGCCTTTTGGATTCGGTTGCGAAGGGTGTCGGTCGAGATAATAGCAAAGGTGGGGTCCGAATCGACGTGGGCTTCGGAGGCTTTTGCCGGAACGGCATTTTCCGGCACTGCGACCCGCGATCCGTCGGCGATCCTTAAGGCACCTTGCAAGGGGTGGGCAAGAATCGAATGACCGAGCGTATTAGTGAGGGTGAAAACGACCCAATCCTCGCCCATGCGGAAGGGTGGTGTACCTACTAGGACGCTGCGGCGTTGCCCCAGGGTTCCACCAGGCAGGAATAGGTCGAAATGGTTGGAAACAAGCCCTTTCCACGCGGTCACATTGGTGAAAGTGACTTGGGTTTGGAAACCTCCTGATGGGACTTCGGCGGTGGTTATCTGGCACACTCGACCGACCACGATCCGGTCGCTGCGATTGGCGATTTCTTCGAGGGGTTCGATCGAGCCGCTGGAAGCGAGGGACGTCTGCAATTTACCCGCCAAAAACATGCTGGCACAAATCGGCGCGCAAAATCGTCGTGGGGTTAACCCACCTGCTTGCAGGCGTTTGCCACTGAACGGTGTGCTGGTCATGCCGAAATCCGAGCGAAATAGCCGCCTTGGGCTAGCAATTCCTTGGCCGTTCCCACTTCCACGATGGTTCCTTCGCGCAAGACCGCGATGCGATCCACTTGGCTCACAGTCGCGAGCCGATGGGCCACCATCAGGGTGGTGCGGTTTTTCATGAGACGTACCACGGCCTCAATCACCGCTTTTTCACTCTCCGCATCCAGGGCACTGGTGGGTTCGTCCAGAAGTAGAATCGGGGCGTCCTTCAGGAAAGCGCGGGCGAGGTTGATCCGTTGTTTCTCCCCGACACTCAAGCGCACTGCGCCGTCGCCGACCCGGCTTTGGTAACCCTTCGGCAGACGGCAGATAAACTCGTGGGCGGTCGCCTGCCTGGCCGCTGCTTCGATTTCCTCGGGCGTTGCGTCGGGCCGACCATAGGCAATGTTCTCGGCGATGGTGGCGGGGAGCAGGATCGGCTCCTGCAAAACCAAGGAAATGCGGGAGCGTAAATCCCGGGGGGCGAATTCCTCGATGAGATGACCACCAATCCGGATGCTTCCCTGGTCGGGTGCATAAAACCGCATGACCAGATTCATCAACGTACTCTTGCCTGACCCACTAGGTCCAATAAGGGCGATCGCTTCGCCGGGTTTGACGTCCAGACTGAGGCTTTTCAGGACTGGATGCGCTGGGTCATAGCCGAATGAAACATGGTCGAATTCGATCCGGCTTTCTTTGACCGTGGTGGGTGCCGGTCTTCGGGACGCCGCAGTCTGGGCTATCTCGGCGACCCGATCCGGTCCTTCGACCCATTCGAGGATGCGTTGCGTGCCAGCCCGGGCGTTGGCTACGGTCGCTCCGACGTGTGACAACTGGTTAAGCGGCTCGTAGAACTGGGCGAGGTAGGCGAGAAACACCAGAAGCTGCCCGACCGAGAGATGGGTTCCTTGCACCTGCCGTGCGCCAGACCAAAGGATGGCCCCGGTTCCCAACGCGAAGATCGTTGTCACGGCGGTCAAAAATACGATTTCGTGCCCGTGCTGTTTGCGGCGGGCAATCAGCGCGGTCTGAACCCATTCGGCAAAGCTTTTGGCCTCCCGCGGTTCCTGGGCATAGCCCTGGATGAGTGCTAGATTGCTGACGGCCTGTTGTACGCCACTCGCGACGGTACTCTCGGCGCTCTGGGCCACTGTGCCCCGCCGTTCCATGCCTCGCCCGAAGGTCTTCATGACGATCAGGAGGATGGGTACCGTCGCCAACGCCACGATGGTGAGCGATAGGTTCAGTCGCCACATGACCACGGTCATCGACACGACGGCGGCAGTGGCGTTCAGGAAGGTGAAAACGCCGTGTTGGAAAAGGGTTTGGAACGAATACGTGTCCCAGGTGGCCCGGTAGATCAGGTCACCCGCCTGGGAACCGTGCAGGCGTTTGAAGGGTAGTGCGAGCAACCAGTCGAACACCGCCTTGCGAACCCGGGCCAGACCGCGCAGGCCGGTTTCGATCAGCACGAAATTCATCAGCGCGTTCAACCATCCGTGCAGCAAGTAAGCACCACAGGCAATGGCGGCGAGGGTGACCACCTGGGTGCTGGAGTCGAGTCGGCCAATGCGTTCCGCGATGCCTGGCGGCCAAGGACGGGTCCCCAAGGCGCAGTCCACCAGCAAGGCCAGAGGCCAGGGTTTGAGCAAACCAGCCGCGGTCACGGCTACCAGCAACACCAACGCCAGCAACACCCGCAACCAGTCCTGTCGAAAATATTGTAACGCGCGCCAAAGCTCACGCATTCGGGCCGCAAGAATGGCCTAGGAACCCGCGAGTAGCCAGCCACATCCGTGGGAGTTCCCATTGCAGGGGCGCATATTGACACCGCCCCGGAAACCCAAGTGATCGTCGTCGGCCTAGGCCAACCGTCAGGCCATCAAAAGTCCGGGAGGGAGAGACTCCGTCGAGCCCTGCTATCAGTAAGAGGGACAACGGGAAGAAAGCCTGAAATAGCCTTAAACAGCCCGAAAGAGGCCGAACATCAGGCACTTACGAGGGTGAATTTCAACCATTCCATCCTGAACCGATTCAGGCTCGGAGGCTAAAGGTTGAAAAGGGATCAGTTCCCGGGGGCAAACCAGTAGACCATGGCCACCCGGTTCGCCTGGCACCATTCCAACGCGGCAGCCCCGCCGCTGAACCGCCGTGGCTCCGCTTTGGAGCGGCGACCGCTTCGGGTGACCAGGATTCCGGCCGTGCCGGGATGCTCCAAGAAAAGGGTTTGAGCTTGAGACGGAAAAGGGTTGGCGTGTAGAACGCCGGGCGGTTGCTTGGCCATGTTTGACTCCAATCGTCATGGTCTGGTAGCTAGGGATCGGTTGTTGATAGCAACCGGTCCCACTTGCTTTAAGGAACAAAGCAAAAAGCGGGCTGGAAGTCCAGCCCGCTTGGGAGAGGAATACCCTCAGGCTAACCGGCAGTCAAAAGCAGAGGCTTTGCCCCGCCGCCTTCAATCGCCGAATTGATCTGGGTGTTAACTCCAACCACGAAGCCGTTTCGCCAGGCGTTGTCTGAGTCACCCTTATCTATCCCGGTCTTTTGGGTACGTGGGAATTCTTGAGCCACATACGCCTTTAACTGGTTAGCGACGACCAAAGCCAGCGGATCCGCAGCAGGCTCAGATTTACGGAGTATCGCCCCTATGCCTACGTACATGCCCCAATAAAACGCAGCACGATCTTTCAGCCGACGATTCTCACGGCGCTCCCAGGAGCGGCGAAAATGCCGACGCAAGAAAGTGAAGACGTACTTGGCCACTTCGATATCCCAGGGCGTGCCGCAAAATACTATCAGGGCGACCCATCGTCCGTTACGTAGGGCCTCCGAGATCACGGGCTCAACCTTGAAATAATTGAGTACCAGGTTGGCGGCGTGCCGAGCTTCCAAGGGGATCCGGGTGCCCATGATCTGGTCCTCACGAGTAAAACGTTGGCCTTGCGTCTCGACGTTGGGATCCACCGAGTTGAGGTCGATGCCGTGCTTGCTGGCGAGATCACGCGCTTTTGCCAGCGCCGAAGCGATTTCCTCGGGTGTTCCGCCTCGTTGCATCCGAAGCAACTTCCGGATTCTTTCGATGATCGGGTCAGTGCTCATTTGTTTGGCTCCGGGAGGGCCGGAATTCCAATCGGTTTGACGGGGATAGCGTTGTCGAAGCCTCGGGCGGCCTTCGGGCGGTTCTGTGCGCCAAAAGTGTAAGCTTGATCCATTTCATGCCTCGCGATGCCCGTTAGGCGCGAGGTCAGCATGGAAGTAAAAATCGATTTTGAGATAAGCCGGAGCAGATCCTCCTCGGAAAGAGGCTGTTTGTGGGGTTCGGTACTCATTTGATGTGTTGCATCCAGTCCTCTGCCCCACCCGCCTTGATGAGAAATTCCTCGAGGAGCCGGATGGCCGTCTCCCGGGTCATTGAGGAAGCGTAATTGAGTCGCCGGTTGCCATTCTCCCCGAACGGGGCGGCGAGGATAATAAACCCGTAATTGTCCGGCAGCCGGTTCTTCACTTCCCTGCAGCAAAGTTGCAGGTAGTTCACGTCACCAGCTTGTTTCGGCCTGGTACCAGCTTTGGCTCCGCAGCAGAACTTGAACTTGGTGCCGGATCCGCATTCGCAGAGCCGATAGGGATCGGCGGCCGCTTTTGTGAATGCGACGGTCGCGGTGGTGGCCGGAGGATTAGGGCGGTCATACGGCGTGACGATGGGCTCGTCGCGGACCGGCTGGCTGCCGTACTGGGTATCGTACCAGTAGCCGCACTTCTCGCAGCACTGGTTGTTACTGCCCTGGATTTTGGCAGGCTTCGGGTATTCGCACATGCAGACTGCTGACATATTAATATGGTTGTTCTGAATTTTTGATGCGAACCGCCCGGGCGCGAGCGCGCTGGCAGGCGGTGAAAGCGAATTGGAGCATTTGATCATCCGGCAGGCCGCGCCAGTCGTGGGTCTTCCAGCGGCCCAAGCAAATCGTCTGAAGGTAAGCCTCGCCGAGCATAGTGTTGACGATGGAGGTCTCTAACCGCTGGCGATCCACCGCGAAACGGTGGTCGAAATTAATTCGGGCCTCGATGTCGTCGGGATTGGCCAGGAGGCGGAAGAGGAACACGCAACGGTCCTGCTCGGCGGTGGTGAGTTTGATCGTATCCTTGCGCTTCCCGATCGCCAGTGTCTGGGCGGCGTGGCGAAAGTCTTTGTCAATTGGTACTCGGTGTTCCTCCCGGGCGATCTGGTCGGCCAGTGCCTCGACCTGGACGAGCTCGGGTGGACTGTGGCGACCTGGCCGGGGAAGTATGAACCCGCGATCGCGGATCCACTGGCCATCAAAAGCTTTGGTCCAATTGGGGAAGAAGAACCTCTTGCGCTGGGCTTCGGTCATGTTGCCTCCTGAATTCTGCTGGCGGTTTCGTAACGGGTATAAGACTTCAAAAACGTGAGGTTGATATCGCCGGTGGGACCGTTCCGTTGCTTGGCGATCAGGAGATTGACGGGGATCCCGCCGCCCGCGCCTTCTGGCTGGGCCTCCTCTTCGTCCTCTTCTACCTGGGGCTTATACAGCAGCCCGACCAGGTCCGCGTCCTGCTCGATCGCGCCGGACTCGCGCAGATCCGAGAGCCGGGGCTTGCGGTTCTTCTCTTTTTCGAACTCCCGGTTCAATTGGCAGAGCACCACGATCGGCAGGCTGAGCTCTTTGGCCAGGCCCTTGATGCCACCCGATATCTCCGAGACTTCCTGCTGGCGATTGTCCGAGGCTTTGCGCGACGTGGAATTCAGCAACTGCAGGTAATCTATAACGAAGAGTTTGATCCCGTGCTGCTGCCACATGCGGCGCGCCCGGGCGCGAAGCTGCAGGATGGACAGTCCGGACGTGTCGTCTACGTAAAGCGGGGCTTTGCTCAACTTGCTGGCGGCCGTGGTGAGCTTCCGGAAGTCACCCTCTGACATAAAGCCGTCCCGTACGGCCTTCCCGTTCACCCGGGCGAGCGAGCAAAGCATACGTTGCACCAGGGAATCAGCCGTCATCTCCAGGCTGAACACTCCCACTGGCAGTTTCTGCTCAATGGCCACGTGCTCGGCAATGTTCATGGCCAGGGAGGTTTTGCCCATGCTGGGGCGGGCCGCTATAACCACCATCTCGCCGGCGTGGAGGCCGGAGGTCATCTTGTCCAGGTCGACGAAGCCGCTGCTGATACCAGTGAGGCCGCCGGCGCGTTCGTGGAAGGACTGGATGACGTCGATGGCGGAGTGGACCAGGTCCTTCATCGGTCGAACGGCGTTTCCCTCGCGCTCCTGGCCGATCTGCAGGATGTCTCGCTCAGCCTGGTCCAGGAGTGGATCCAATTCGCCCTGGTGTTCGTAAATCCGGCCGATGGTTTCGGTGCAAGTACTCAGCAGCTTCCGCATCACGTACTTTTCGCGGACGATGTCCAGGTAGTACGCCAGATTCGCCGCGCTGGGGACGGCGTCCATCAGGGCCGACAGGTAAACCAGGCCGCCAACGCCTTCCAATTGGTTCGTGTCGCGAAGCTTCTGGCCCAAGGTGATTAGATCAATGGGGGCCTTGGAGTCGTACATTACCACCAAGGTCTCGAATATCGCCTTGTGCCGGAGATCGTAAAACACGTCGCCCGCGTTCCGGGACCGTTCCAGGATGAAGCCCAGGCCCTCGTTCGGGGCCAGCAAGAGGCAGCCGATGACGCCTTTCTCGGCCTCGATCGAATGCGGTGGCAGTCGATCGAGGCGCGAGTCCTCGCGTACGCGGGTGGGACGTTGGAAGTCGGTTTCCATCAGCAGAACGTCATCCGGATCCCGGTTGGAGCCGGTCCATCCGGCAATAGTTTGTGCATGTCTTTGAGCCAGCGCGAAACGCCGAGTACTCCACAAACTTTCCACCGGGCGGCCAACACCTCGTCGAAGCGAAACAGATGCTTGGTGCCGTCTTTGCCCCCCAGGTCATATAGGATCTTCAAGCGGTACGGATCTATGCGGAGCGGAATGATGACGCCCAGGGTTTCCTCGCCATTGGTGGTGTTGATGATCTGAATGCACTTTTCCGGGGCGGCGATGACAATGGCGGCGCGGTCACCTGGCACCGGAACGGTGCGGCGGCGGCGATTGGTGGCCGCGCCAAGGCATTCAGCGGATCCGAGGTTCACTCGCCTTCCTTTTCCTTGGTCTCGAACGAGACGCTGACAGTTCCCTCGGACGAGATGGCTCTCAGGATGGCCTTGGCGTCGGCGCTCTTGAATAGGGACGCCACCTTTTCCCGGATGTCCTCGACAGGCGTCCATTTCAGGACAGGTTTGAAGAGCTGGTCGCGAAACTTACCGACTCGCTCCATGAGTTTGGCTCCGGCTGGCTTCTCGGCATCAATGGCCGACTTGAGCTTCGGGCCGCATTGCGTCACCCGGGCGATCGCGCCAGAGGAGCCGGTATAGGTAACACTCCAGCCACCGCCCTCGGTGGGGATGCGTTCGTAATCAGGCGCGTCTTCCGCCAGGGTACTGAGCAACGCCTTTTTGGCGTTCAGCTTTTCTTTGATGTCTTCCAATTGGCGGTCGAGCCTGATTGCCTCGTCTACGATAGGTGCAATATGCTGAGCGTTCATTCTTTGTCGTTTCTGTATTTGGTTATGTTGTTGCGGTTAGTGGATCTTCAAGCGCCAGAGGACCAGCACGAGAAGCAAGAGGTGAAGGAGCACTACGCCCAGGGCGAGTCCGATAGACTGGCTCAACTGGGCGCTAACGATGAGTCCGGTGGCGTAACCCGCGAGGGTCGCGGTCAATACCACCCGGTGGCATCGGAGGAACCGGAGCAGCGGATGCGTGCTGGCCGGTGCGGGTATCGTGACAAAGGTTCCCGGTTTAGGAGTTTCGTTTGGTGTCATGGTATAAGTTTCGTGACTGTCCAGAAAAGCCAGGTGCGCTTCACGGGAGGCGTGGTAACGAAGCAGGGCGATCCCCCGCGACAGCGGGCCGATCGTGCTCAGCCCGGCGACCTCGCGTTCTAAAATCGCTAGTTGAAAAGCCAGCCCGCAGATTTCTCCCACGCAATGCAGGTTGTCCGGATTCGTGTAAACGAGTTCCTGGCGTACTCGATCCGGGTTGGCATCGTCGTCCGCCCGCCGGATGCGTTCACAGTGGGTCAGCGCGATCGGGCTGATATAATCCGTCAGGTCGTGAATGATGCCGTCCAGTCGATCGCGGCAGATGACCAGCGAGTCAAGGGCTTCGGTGTTCATGGCAGTGGGGCCCAAGCGAGGACCTCGCGGTGGTTTTCACCGAAGTGCTCCAGAGGCTGTTCATGGAGATTCCACCACTGTCCCGAGTGCCGGAAAGCGCCAGTGTAGAGGATGTCCTCACCGTGGCTGTATCGCACGAGCACCGTGGTGTCGTCATCCGGGAGGCCTTGGGCGACCGTCGTGAAGGTAAATGTTACCGTCTCGGCAGCCTCGATCTTCCATTCGCCTTTGCCTCCAGTTGCGAGGCACGGCCGAACGCACGAAAATCTGGAATCGCCAGGGATGAGCTTGCGGGCCAAAGCGTCGACTGCGCCTTGTTCCCAACTCGTGTTGGATGCCCGCTTCCCACCGGCCGATGCGATATAGGTAGCGCCGTAGTAACGTGTGGTGACCTTGATCGGGTTCATCGTCCGCCCTCCTTCGGTGCCACGCAGCTTACGTAGATGCGCAGCGCAACTGCTGCGATCTGGACGAGTTCGGCGGCGATGCGCACGGGATCCCGCTTGGACGCCTTGAGTTTGACCTCATCCCAGAACTCTTCGAATTCCTCGCGGAGGATCGATTCTCCCTCGTGGAGGCTGTGGTAGCGCGGATACTCGGCTTCCGCCCGGGCGAACTCGATCGCCACCATACGAAGAAAGTCGCGACTTGCTTTCACGTCGCCGCTGCTCGAATCCAGCAGGCCCAACGCGCCCGCCAATTGTGCGAGCACATCGACTTGATCGGGTGGATTACTCATATCGCGAGCTCCTGTTGGGTGGCCTTGGGTTGGACGGCGTCGTACCGCTTTTTGGCGTCGCGCCGCAGGGCATTTGCGCATTGGTCAACGTCCTTCCTGGTCGAGGCCTTGTGCCACAAATGAAGGAGGCTGGACGGGCTGTCCTTTTTGCAATCCGTGCAGATCGGATCCACGCGGTGCTTCCACTTCCCGCACACGCACTCGTTGGGCTTGGAACTGCTCATTGGCCATCCTTTCCCCCGTTCGGCCCGAACACCCGGCACATCATGTTCAACGAGGCGTTGACCATCCCGGCGGTGAGTTCGATCTGCCTGGCATCCGCCTCCGCCTGGGCGTCCAAGATGGCATCGTCCAGCACGCGGAAATTGCCGTTGCGCCGGACGTTCGAAACCATCTGCTCGGCGATCGGACTAAGGTCTTCAGCAGAGGCCTTGATCTGGCCCTTGCACTGGAGGTAGGCAATTATATCCACCGACCCGACGCCTTCGCGGTAATCTTCGAAGACCGGTTTTTGCGTCCTGCCCAGGAATTGCTTCGCCTCAGCGATCGCGCCTTCCGAGGAAAACCGCACGCGGTCAAACTCCGTGGGAAACGCCTGATAGATATGCCGGGTGCCGCATTCGTCGATCAGGGCCTTGATGAACTTCATCAGTTGCACGCCGCCGTCGTGGCCTTCGTCCCACACGATGATTCGTTGGCGGTCGGACTTCAGGTAGTCGACTACGGCGTCGACTTGGTGACGCGGACTGGAACAAAGGGGCGCGCCCACCACCTTGGCCGTGCCCTGGGCGATGCCATACATATTGTCGCGCCAGGTCGGAAGGCAGCGGACATAACTCATCGTGTCCTGGTTGGCGTCACACGTCTTGCGGCCCCACACGCTCTTTCCGCACCCGGTGGGAGCCAGGCAAACCACCACGCGGCGGTCGGTATCCGTCGCCCGGAGCAGATCCAGCCGGGCGTTCATTTGCTTGGCGAACGGCAAGGACTCGAAAAAGTTCTTCACCGGAGCGCCGCCATCAAGGTTGGCGCACAACTGCTCCAACCGTTTCAGGGCCGCGTCAGGCGAAAGGTAGCCTTCGAAATTGCCACTCTTGAGCGCACTCCAAGCCTTCTGAGAGCCGAGCCAGATGCGATACTTGGCGCTGAATTTATTATCGCTGAGGCCTTGGTTGGCCTGCAGCCGAATGACACGCTGAACCAATTGGTGCAGCCGGTTTTCTGAGGTATCTGCCAGATTACCTTCCATAGATGATGTAGTTAGTTTTCTTCGGTAGCCATTTCGGCCAAAAGCTGTGCCAGGCGGAACGACTGCGGAGCCTCGGCGGGCTCTTGGCGGGGGGCTGGCTTCGCCTCCGCCGTGGTGCGGCGCTGGGGGCCGAGCTGTCCGGCCGTGGCCTCGACCACGTAGCCCAGGCCATCCCGCTTGGTGTGCGCCTTCACGCTCGGCTGGCCCGGGCGCGGTAAGGCGCGGAAGGATGTTTGCACCCACTTCTCCAGGGCGCGGCGGCGAGCCAGTCCGTCATCGTCGGATTGCGCCACGCCGTAGAGCTCTTGCGTGGTATAAGATTGCAGGCCGTGATCATTAGCCACCTGCAGCAGCGGTCCGGGCATCTCCCACCGGGCCCAGCAAATGAAATCGCCCAGGGCGAAAGCCTCCGTGTTGGCGCTTCCGGTCTCGCGATTGTAGATCGCCGCGCCGAGCTGGGGCTCCGAGGCGTCGAACCGCACCCAGATCCGATAGTTGTCCCCCAGGCGGGCAAAGTACTCCGCCCGGAAATCATGCGGCTTGCCGTCCACCTTGCACGTGGCGCGCAGTCCCCGCAGCGTCACCTCGCGGACGTCGGGCAAGAACGCCGCCATGTCCCGCTCGGTCAAAGGCGGGAGCGGCCGCTGGGCCATGTCTAAGTCCCACTGCTCATCGGCCGATCGCTCACGGTCCACGGTGCGCGCATTGACGAACCGCATCGCCTTCTCGATGCACTCCGAGAGCTGGTCGATACGCGCAAAACCCAGGTTGGCCGGATGGTGAGATTCCGCCCGGGCGCGGCGCACTGCCTTGGCGGCCTTCTCGAACTCGCCAGCATGGCGTCCCACGTTGACGAATTGGGTGCTATAGGTAGCCGTAATCCGCTGCAGGTAATCGAAGGACTTTTCGAGAGAGCCTTTGCCCCGGGCGGAACTCTCGTACTTGATCGTGATACCGATAGCCGACAGGCCCTGTTGTAGCCGGGCGCGTTCGGTGTCCGCCATGGCGGGCCGGTCGACGGACGCCTCCTTGCCGTCGGCATCAAAGCCCTTGATCGTGCGGGCATGCCAGATGCCCTTTTCCATGCGGAGGCTGTCGAACTTGCCAAAGGTCAGCATCAGGCGGCGGAGAAATCTAAGAATGTCCTCGGCCCGGTAAGCTTCCCGGGGGCGGGCGACTAGCTCGAACCCCAGCCAATAGCCACGGTACGAGCAACGCGCATACAGCCCCTGGCGCGACAGCGTGGGCTTGCCGTCCGGTCCATTGACCCAGAACGGCTGGTTGATCGACATGTCGTCGAGTTCCACCACGAAGCCCGAAATCATCTTGATGCGGTCGCCATTCGGCAGCCGGGCCGTCTGGTCGCGCCGTGAGGAAGCGCCATGAAGCTGCAGATGTTTCGCACCACGGATCCGCGCTTCGACTTCCGGAGTCACCTTCCGGAGATAGCGGACGAAGCACACCGGCTGCTGTCCTTTGCGCAACTTCCTGGCCAGGGCGGCCGGGCATTCCGGCTCCTCCGCCATGCGTTCCAGGGCGGTGGCCACTTTCGCGCTGCGCTTCCCCACCAGGTAGTCATGGCTCGATCCGATCGTGGCGATATAAAGAGTGAGCAACTTGTCGGTGAAAGACTTCACGCCCAGGAGGAATTCCCACTCATTCGTGCGCCCGGTGGAGACGCCGGGTGCCAGTCGTCCCAGCGGACCGTGTATAAGGAAATAGGCCTTATCGCCATGGCTGGCGGATGCCGACAGCGGGGTACGCGGATCCGCGTCATGCGATACCGTGGCCAGTTGCAGCAACCGACACAGCTTCACCTGGGTGAGTCCCGCTGCGCTGGCGGCGACAGCCAGCGTGCAGCCCTGGACGAGTAGGATCCAGGCCTCGGTGAGCTTGCTCCGGCGGTCGACGGCCTCCTTGCGCTGCGCGTCGCTAAGGCCAGTGCGATCCGGGGCGGGCTCGGCCACCGGGGCGAAGTCCCCTGGCGTACCACGCGACGCCAGGGGGAATTGTGAAGCGTCGGGGATGGCGCTGTGGAGGTGGTCCGATTCCCCGTCGTTTGTGGAGGAGTTAGATGCGGCATCCAGCGCATGCCCAAGTCCCAGTCCAACGCGGGGGTCCAGGTCCCGCGTTCCAGCTTCGCCGGATGCCGCAAAATCTAATGAGTGGTCTGGGTTCATGGGTGGTTACTTCTTGGCTGGTTTCTTCGGGGCCTTGGTGGGCTTGGGCTCGGCCTTCACGCCCTCGGCTTTGTTCCGCTTCGCCTGGGCCTTGAGCTCCTTCACCATCTTGGCGTGATAGTCCGTCAGGGGCTTGAGCTGCTCGGGCGCGAATTGAGCCAGGCCGGACCGGACAACCTGCCAGTGCTGCGTCTTGAATTCTTCGTC
>DATJII010000303.1:0-27593 GCA_035493435.1 Candidatus Limnocylindria bacterium
CAGGGCAATCTCGCGATTGAGAGCCTCTTCGGCGGCATTAAGCTTTTTGATTTGCTCGATCTGCTTGAGTCCTCGCGTGACTACGGCGGGCAGCGATTCCTGGAAGCGGAAGTCTTTGACGAGGTAGTCGAGCGCTCCGCGCTTCATCATGTCGACGGCCACCCGTTCGTCGCCTTGTCCGGTGACTACGATAAAAGGAATCGTTGAACCGTTCCCCCGCAACCGATTCACGACTTCAATCCCCTCCATATCCCCCAGCTTCAGGTCGAGCACCATGAGCGCTGGAAGGCTGTGAAGGGCAGTCTCGATTGCTTCGCTGCCCGACTGGGCGGTCATCACGACGTGACCTTCACGGGTCAACGCCCGCTCCATGAGACGGAGCAAGCCACGATCGTCGTCGACCACGAGCAGGTAGGTGGAGGGAGGGGTATCAGCCATTCGTGGACGCCGTTAGCACCGGCACCCGGACCAGTGCGATATACAATCCATACTGCCGGATGACCTCGACGAAATGTTCGTAGTCCACCGGCTTGACGACATAACTATTGCAGCCAATGTCGTGGCACCGGGCGATTTCCCTGGGGTCCTCGGTGGTCGTGAGCATCGCCACGGGGAGTTTCCGGAGCTCAGCATCGCCCTTGATCTGCCGCAGCACTTCAACCCCATCCACCTTGGGCATACGGATATCCAAAAAGAGCAGGTAGGCGGTTCCCGGCAAGCGGCGGCGTCCTTCCCCCCTCATGAACAGGAAATCGAGGGTTTCCTGGCCGTCAGAAAAGCGGACAATCTCGTTTTTCAGCCCCGCGCGGTACAGGTTCTTTTCGATCAAACGGGCATGCCCGTCATCGTCCTCGGCGATCAAAATCACTACCTGCTGGAGATAACTCATGAGATTCGTGCGCTTTGGGTCCCGCTGATATCGAAACCGAGAAGACACTGCCCACTCCGGGCGTGGATTCCACCCAAATCTTGCCGTCGTGGCGCTCCAATATCCGTTGCGCAATGGTCAACCCGAGCCCTTCACCTTCGCCCCGGGAGGGATTCAGCCGATGAAATATTTCAAAGGCCTTCTGCTGGTGCTCGGGAGCGATGCCGATTCCATTGTCGCGCAGGGCATAGACGGCTCGCGATCCCTCCACACGGCCGGTTACGGAAATCATCCCCGGGCGGGACGGGTCGAGGTACTTCACCGCGTTATCGAGCAGGTTGGAAAACACCTGGCTGATCTGGGTCGAATCGCCGTAGCAATGGGGCAGATCGTCCAGGTGCACGCGGGCTCCCGCGCGCTTGAGCTGAAACTCCGTGGCCTCGAGAAGGTGCCGGAGCATCTCGTTCATGTTCAACCGTTCAATCCGAATAGCGGCCCGGCCCAGTCGGGAAAACCGTAGGAAGCCGCTCAAGAGCGCGTCCATTTTCTTGACCCCTGCCTGGATAAATTCCACGGCTTCCGGAACTTCTTCCCGAAGGAGTTGGTCCATTTCCAGATTCGGAACGCCAAACGCACTCCCTCCCGTAATGAGTTGATCGATCCTCGCACAGGTCCGGCTCAATTCGTGGGTGAAGCCCTGGATGTTGACCAATGGCGACCGCAAGTCGTGGGACGCCACATATACAATAGTCTCCAGTTCCTTGTTCTTTTCCGCGAGAGTGCGGGCCAACTCCGCCAGCCGCTCCTCGTCCCGTTTCCGTTCCGTGATATCGGTCCGAATCGCGATGAATTGCTCCGGTTTTCCGTGGCGATCCAGGAAAGGAAAAATCGTGGTATCCACCCAATAAAGCGTCCGGTCCTTGGCCCGGTTGCAAATCTCCCCTTTCCACACCTCACCCCGCTTGATGGTCGCCCACAAATTCGCGAAAAACTCTTTCGGATGAAGCCCGGAGTTGATGACTCGATGATCCTTCCCCAGCAATTCCTCGCGCGAATACTTCGACAACTCACAGAACTTGTCGTTGGCGTAGGTAATTCGGCCCTGGGCGTCGGTGATGGCCACAATGGAGTGGGCATCCAAGGCCGCCTTCAAGTCCCGCAGTTCCTTGACCGACGCCTCTTCCCTCCACGGCGGATTGCCACTGGTGGGAGGAGATGAAAGGTGGTCCGGTCCGAGGGGGACCGAAACGAGTTCACCTGTTTTTGGGGGCATGCGACCGTCCGGCATGGATGGCCTAAGTTAACTTCACGTTTCGGGGAAGCAAAGCACGCAAAACTCCGGCCCGCAACGCGCCGTGCGCCACGGCGGGCCTCGATGCGTTGGAACGGATGCGGGCGCCAGTCCTATTGGGAAGAACGGATCCGGCTCCGATATTGGGTCGGCGACTCCCCGGTGATCTTCTTGAACACCCGATTGAAATGAGTCAACGACTGGAAGCCCACTTCGAACGCGATTTCGCTGACCCGGAGTTGAGGATTCAGCAACAGGTTCCGGGCTTTCTCGATGCGGACGCGTGACACATAGTCCGTGAAATTGACACCGGTGACCTTGCGGAACATCTTGCAGAAATAGAAACTACTTATATTCACCGCCTTGGCGACCTGGCCAAGGGTGATGTCCTCCCCCTGGTGCTCGTGGATGTATTGCTTGGCGCGTACGATCATGGGCGGCTCGGCGTTCTCTTGTTGCACAAGAATCTGGTTGGTCATCATCGAAATATGCTGGGCGAAAATGGAAAGCATCTTGACCATCGCGTGGTGTTCCTGCGCGCCCATGACCCGTGATTGGAAAAAGGCGGAGTGCAGTTCCTGCTCCGAGACGGAAACTCCCCATTCCCGCACCAGGGCGAGCGTCTTCTGAAACTGGTCTTCCGTGGGTTCCTTGCGAAAGACCTGGCCGGTCTGGAGGTAACCGATCAATCGTTCGCCCAAACGCACCGGCACCGCCGTGTCGTTCAAGCCCACCCGGCATTGCACGGTGTGAGGCTCGAGGGCGGAAACGTCCGTCAACTCCTGCTGGACCTGGAGGCAATTCGCGCAAGCCCGGCTGTTTCCCGCCAACATCGCGCAAAACCGGTTCTCTTTCCGGCGACCGTGATGGGCCAAAGGCAGCGAGTCAGCAGAGCGCAGGGTTATTGGTAAACCGGTGGTTTCGCTAAAGGCCCGCTCGTAATCCTGATAGAGCTTGGACTTGACCAGGGCGTCGACCAGGGGATTTTCATTTTTTATCATAGGATTCGCTTTTCTTGCCCAACCAAACTCGGTGGAACGGCATACAGAATAGCGGCCCCTATCGTCCTAAACCATTGGGCAGTACCCCATTCCTGAACCAGCGAACCTTTTAGACCGGTTAAGGATTTTCCTTAGAACCAAGCCCTAAATTGTCCTGGCCGCCGCGCGGCTGGGACGATGAATCGAATAGGTTCCCATGAAATAAAGAGAACGGCGATCCTCGCGAATCACACTGGGATCGCCGCTCCGCACTTTAGGATGGCCCGCCAAAAACATCTCAAATGGCAGATGCGATTTTGAACGGGATCGGGCGAAGAATCGACTAGTCGGTCTCGACCTCAATTTGCCCGGATTCCGCCAATTGCACCAAGCGCTTCCGCTCGGATTGCAGGCGTTCAACGATCACTTTATTCATACGTTTCATCAGTTGAAACCCGAATACGTGATTGCTTTCGCACTCGGCACGCAAGCGCGTTCCATGAAAGAAAAGAGCATCCACGGGCGTCGTTGCCCGGGCATCGAAACGCCAATAATTCGGTGGAAAAAGCCAGGACCAACCGAGCACGTCACCGGGTCCAAGCATTTCTATAAGCAAGCGGCCCCGGTCCCGGATGTTCGATTGCAATGCCACCTGGCCGGTCTGAATCAAATAAAATCGATTAGCCGGGTCATCTTCGCGGAAGATCCACTCACCCTCGCGAAAATTGGCGAAAGTGGCGCACTGGGTGAGCAACTCAAGGTCCGAGGCGCTCATATCTTGGAGGAAGGGATGGGCTGCGACCGCCTCCGCCAGTGTGGGGCCTTCGGCAGAGGAAACGGGTGGTTCTGGTGATTCACTCATAGCTGGATGATGACACACTCCTTATGGATTCACCCCTCCAAAGTTGCGGGTTGGATGCCATTTCTTGTCGCCGGCCGTTGAAACGGGCAACGTCGAAAATCACTTCCACGCTAGGCAGGGAATCAGTGGACCGATACGCTTTCTCTACGACGCATGAGCTCCATCCATCACGCTGTCAAGCTCGTGTGGGTCTCTCTGGCGATCAACGCGGTCCTGGCGGTGATCAAAATCCTGACCGGTTTTCACGGGCACGCCCAGGCTTTGATTGCGGATGGCGTTGAATCGGCGGCCGACGTGGTCAGCTCGCTGATTGTCCTCTGGGGCATCAACCTCGCTTCCCGGCCTCCCGATCGGGATCACCCCTATGGTCACGGCAAATACGATTCCCTGGCCAGCATCGCGGTCGCCGGGATGTTGCTCGGGGCGGCCATCTGGATTGCCGTCGATAGCATCCACCAATTGGTAACCCCGCATCCCCTCCCGTCCCCTTTCACCATCGTGGTGCTGGTGGGTGTCATCGTCTTGAAGGTCGTGCTCCACCGGTACCTCAGCGGGGCCGGCAGACAGATCGAGAGCCATTCCCTGCATGGTGAAGCCATCCATCAACATGCCGATGCGCTTACCTCCGCCGCCGCGCTCATTGGCATCGCCATCGCCGTGCTAGGAGGGCCGGCGTACGCCAACGCCGACTCGTGGGCCGCGTTGGTTGCGTGCGTCGTCATCATTTACAACGCCATTAGGCTCATCCGCCCCGCAGTGGATGAAATCTTGGACGCGAGCGTCAGTGACGAAACCGTGCGTGCCGTGCGTACGGTTGCCAGTGAAACCAACGGCGTCGATGGCGTCGGCAAATGCCGGGTTCGCAAGAGTGGATTCGGCCTGCTGGTGGATATCCACGTGAAAGTGCCCGGGGAACTTAGCGTTCGCTGCGGACACGATCTCGCGCACGCGGTGGAAGATCGGCTACGGCAATCCGAACTTGGGATCCAGGACGTCATCGTCCATATCGAGCCCGCGGTCAGGACCAGTCACCCCGTTCCCTGAACGACGCCTCGGGGCTCGGAAGGGAAAAAAGACGAGCCTGAATAGGCTGCACCCTGCGTAAACGAATGCCGTGCTCGGATATTCCCATTCTCGCATTCAGCGGATATTCTGTCGCCAATGAGCTTGGAAAACCGCCGGTTTGTCACCGCCGCAGAGAAAGTCGATTATTTGTCCCCGTGGACGCTGGAGGAATGGCTATGCCGTTCCGACGTGGTCCCGAACAAGGAATTGCTGATGGTGCGGGCGAACATGGAAGCCGGCCGGTCCCACCCCTTCCACACCCACCCTACGCGGGAAGAGATTATCTATATCATCTCCGGCCGTGCGGAGCAGTGGTGCGGCGAGGACCGGAGAATCCTCGGACCAGGCGAAATGGTCCTGATTCCCAAGGGCGAAGTTCACGGAACTTACAATCCATTCCGCGAACGACTGGTTTTCCTGGCCATCCTGTCGCCGTCGAACGCGCCTGAACCGGGAATTGTCGATGTCTCGGAGCAGGAACCGTGGAAATCCATCCGGCAAAAAGCCGGGCTTCCCGAGTGCCAGTAGGGCCAAAACAAAGCCCGGCGCCGATGTGGTTTCCGATCGGCCGCCGGGCTGCTGCGTTGTGGGATATTAATTAGGCCTTCTTCTTCGCGCCCTTGAGGAAGGCCTTGGCCGACGGCGTCGGGATGCCTTTGAACCGCTTGGTGATGTCGATCAAGGACTGCTCGACGCCCATGCGTTCGAGGCTCGACGCCCCCACAAATCCAACGCATTCGGTCCGTTGGTTCACAATGGCCGCGTCTTCGGGCGAGCTGATCGGACCGCCGTGGCTCAGGAAGAAGATGTCTTTCCGGACCTGCTTGGCAGCGTGAATGATCGCCTGGGTCCGTTTGACCGCTTCATCCATGGTGATCACCGCACTGGTTACCCCAATACTACCGCCGACTGTGGTGCCCACGTGGGCAATGATGGCGTCCGCCCCCGCCTCAGCCATGGCCTTGGCTTCTTCGGGTGAAGCCACATAGACGACACTGAAGAGATCCATTTTCCGGGCCAAGGCCACCATCTCGAACTCTTTCTTCACGCTCATGCCCGTTTCCTCGAGCACGCGGCGGAAAAGGCCGTCCACAATGGTGTGGGTGGGGAAATTGTTCACGCCGCTGAAGCCCATGTCCTTGACCTGCAGCAACCAATGCCACATGCGGCGGCGGGGATCGGTCGCGTGCACACCGCAAATGACCGGGACCTCCTCCACCACCGGCAACACTTCGTACTCGCCGATTTCCATGGCGACGGCATTGGCATCGCCATAGGCCATGAGGCCGCAGGTCGAGCCGTGCCCGCTCATGCGGAACCGGCCGGAGTTATAAATGATGATGAGGTCGGCGCCGCCCTTTTCGATGAACTTGGCGCTGATGCCCGTTCCGGCGCCAGCGGCGATGATGGGCTCACCCCGCCCCAGGGTTTCCCTGAGACGTTCGACGACTTCCTTGCGGGTATAAGGATTACCCTTTCCGGTCCACGGATTTGGCATGGTTATGAGACTGTTGAAGGCAGATTCTGCCGTAAATCGCGGCCACAGTAAAGCCCTCTTGGCGCTCCGGGCCATGCCCTAAAGACACGGGCCGTTATCCCAAAGCAACCGCAATTTGATCGGCAAGGCGGCTTGTGCTCCGAGCCGGATGCGAGCAAAGTAAATCACCGAATGTCACGGGCGGAACATCCTCCATTAGTCGAAACGACCTGTGTCGGCGAGGACACCCACGAATGGATCGTACGCGCCCAGGATTGTCCGGTCCTCACCCCCCACCATATCGCCCATATCGGCGTGGCGGACGCGGCCAGTCCCTACGCAATGGTGCGCATGCATCTGCCCGGGAGCTATTTTCTGGCCTGTTTTGCGGGTGAAGGACGGATCTTCCTTGATGGTCGCTGGCAACGCTGTGGCCAAGGCATGGCTTGCCTGGCACCCGCACATGTGCCCCACGCCTTTCACGCCGTCGCTGACAAGCGATGGGGCTTCAGTTGGGTGCGCTATGACGCCCAGGCCGGTTCAGGTCCGCTCGGCACCGCCAGCGCCCCGGTACTGGCCCGGTTCAACGCCGAGGCCTTGCAGCACGCGGTGAAAGGACTGTGGACCGAACAACAAAATGGGAAGCAGGCGGCGGCTCTGCATCACTGGGTGGAATTGGTGCACGGCTACGTGGTGCGATTCGCCCAACCCTGGCATGTCGAGGATCGTCTCAGCAAACTGTGGGAAATCGTGGCGGACAAACCTGGCCACGCCTGGTCGCTCACCGAACTGGCCCATCTGGCCCACTGCAGCGGCGAACACCTGCGTCGCCTGTGCCGCCGCCAGCTTGGCCGCTCGCCGATGCAGCAGGTTACTTATTTGCGCATCCGCCACGCCGCCACCCTCCTGAGCGAGACCGACTACAAGCTGGAGCACATCGCCGACGAAGTGGGTTACGCCAATCCGTTTGTGTTCTCGAATACCTTCAAAAAATGGACTGGACGGCGACCTTCGGAATATAGGTTGCGGGGGAACAAGTAGCCGGCTGGATGCGGGGAAGACTCTGGAATATATAATATTTCGTCCCGGCGCGGTTGCCCCTCACCCCCAACCCTCTCCCCGCAAAGCCGGGGCGAGGGAGAAGAACACCTGCACGTCTGGCTCGAAACGCCTACCTCAAATAATCCAGCAGTGACATATTGAGCACCTTGGCCCCGCTTTGCAGGGCGGCCTGGTAGGCGGTCTGGGTGCTATTGAGCTTCACGATGGTCTGGGTGATATCCGCGTCGGCCACGTTCGACACCGCTTTCTCGGTGTCGGACTGCTGGCTTTGGTTGAGGCTGGCCAGGGTTTCCAGGCGAGCCTGCATGGCTCCGTTGGAGCCGATCTGCGACAGGAGATTATTCTCGTCCGCCGACATGTTGGCTTTGTCGGTCGACTGCACCGCCGCCGAATTACCCGCCAGCAGGTTGTTCTGGAGCGATATCAGGTGATTGAAGAAATCGGCCCCCGTGCGAGTGTCCGATACCAGGCCCAGCGGCCCACTGCCGGTGCTGTTGGAGCCAATGGTGCCCGCGGAAAGAGTGATTCCCGAAGCCACCTCGCTGGAGGCCTGGTCGGTGTTTCCGTTATAACTCACTGCCGTGACGTTCCCATTGGCATCTGTGGTGACGCTATAGGGAGCCTGGTCAGTCTTGGTCCCGGATAGGAGATAGCTCTCGCGATTCTTGGCGTTCGCCGCCTGGACCGCCTGCTGGATCAACTGGGTGACTTCCTTGGCATAGATGGCCAGTTGGTCTTTGGGCTTGGTGCCATCGGCCATGGTGGCCAATTCAGACGCCCGATCCGAAATCTTCTTCAGGCCGGTCATCACCGAATAGGTCGCGCTCGCGGTCTCCTGTTGCCGGGCAATATTGGCCGCATATTGCGAAAGATTGGCCCCCTGCCCCTGCAGGTCGAGCACCTGCCTCATCGCCAACGGATCGTCATCCGCAGTCACGATTCGCTGGCCGGTGGCTGCCTGCTGCTGGAGCCGTGCCTGACGGTTTTCCAACGTGCTCAATTGCCGGACCAACGTATCCGCGTAGAAATTACTGGTAATCCTCATGATTCACGTCCGTGTTTATCGTTTCAACGAGAGAGCGACATCCAGGAGGTCGTCTATCGTATTAATGAGCCGGGCCGAGGCCTGATAAGCCTTTTGGTACCGGGTCAGGTCCGTCATTTCCTCGTCCAGGGAGACACCACTCGATGAATCCCGTTGGGCCTTGAGCATCTGGGTCACCACACCCTGGTCGCCGATCTGGTTATTCACCGTATTCAGCGAACTGCCCAGCGAGGCCACCGTGGCGCTATAGTTTTGCGCGAAACTCTGGTTTCCCAGTGAAGCGAAAGGCTTCGTCCCCAATTGGGCCAGTGCCAGGGCGACTTTATTATTGCCCGCCGCCGTGGCGTCTCCGCTGGCCTGGATCAGGGAAGGGTTGACCACCAGGGCGTTGTTCACCGCGATGTTGCCGGCGCCCGTTCCGGTAAAGAAATCATTCCCCGAGGTGCCGCCTTGACTGAACCCCGTGGCGTGAACGGCGTTGACCTCCTTGATCATCGCGGCAGCCAAGGCATTGACTTGGGACTCAGTGTTGGCGATCGCACTGTCACGCGCGTCGATCGTTCCGTGGAGGCTGCCACCGGTCATATTGAGCGTGGTACCAGCCCCTGCCGCCTGGACCAGGAGGCGCCCATTGCCCGGATCGACCGTCTGCAACGTATCGGCAACCGACTTGCCGGATACCATGGATACGCCACCGATGGAAAGATCGACCGCGCCGTTCGACCCATTGGCAACATCTACTTTGACGATCTTCGCCAGGGCCTCCAGCTTTTGCTCGCGCAAGTCCCGCAGGTCGTTCGCCGATCCCGGGTCGCCAGCCTCATTCGCGGTAATCTGGCCGTTGAGTTTGGCGATATCCGACATTAATTGGTTGGCCGATTGCACATCGCTGCCGACCGATTGGTTCAACTGCTTGTCCAGCTCGTCGAACCGCGTCTTGATCTGGTTGAACTGACCGCCAAGAGACTGCGCCTTCAGCAGGACACTCTGGCGCGCGGACGGCGAAGTCGGATCGTTCGCCAGCGTTTGGAAGGCATTAAAAAGGTCGGACAGCCCGGTGGAAAGCGAATGGGTATTGCCTATGGCATTCGTGGAATCGGTGCCGGAGGCCAGGCGGTCCAATTGCTCACCGAGCGATGCCTGCGCCTGTTGCAGGGCGGTTTGCTGGGCGTCCAGGGAACCGGAAATGCTCGTTTCGGAAGTGATCTGGGCATCGAGCAGCACGTCGCGCAGTTGCTGGACGGCCACGCCTTCAATGCCGGTTCCGATGGAACCGTACTGGCCCCCGGCCTGGCTCGTGGCCTGCACCAGCAGGCGCTGGCGGGTGTAGCCGGTATTGTTGGCATTGGCTATATTATGACCCGCAACCTCGATGCCGGACTGCTGGGTCTGGAGCGACCGGGAACCGAGGCTGAGGATGCCAAATAAGCCGGGCATAAGATCGCGTCAACCCACGGCTTCGTATAAGGCCCGCGGAGCGAGCGTGGCTCCCAGCATCGTGCCGGAGCCGGAATAGGTGGTCGTGCCCGTGGACGGGAAAAGGCTGCCGAGCAACCTTTGCATCAGTTCCATGGTACGGGTGAGCAGCATGTGATTCTGCCGGGAGCGTTGCTGCACCCGATGGATCAGCGCGTTGTTTTCCTCGACCAACGCCCCGACCAGCGGGCGATAATCGACCGGCAATCGCGGGATAATCTCGGCGAAGGTTGCTTCGCCAGCGAGGCCCACCGCCTGAGCCAGAGCCCGGCGGCAATACTCGCGGTTACGGCGGGCATCCTGGATGGCCACGCCTTGGAATTCGATTTGGGACACCGAATCCAGGAGCTGATCCGACGCCCGGCGGACCACCAGCTCTTGCTGCAAGTCCAGGCGTGCCAGCATCTCGCCATACTGCTGCAACTCCTGGCGGAGGGCTTCGACGAGTTGTTCGATATATTCTTTCACGACTTAGGGGCGCCGCTATTGGCATTCGCAGGCGACTGCCGGCGGCTTAATTCATGAGACAGAGCACGGGAAAGGCCAATTCCATCGCCGCGCGTCATTTGGTCCGCCATTTGTGCGTTTACCATGTCGCGATAGATGGAAGATCCACCCGCATTGAGATTATCTTTGGAGGCCACCATCGGCTTCTGGCCCTCGCCCAGGATCTGCCGGACGAGCACCGCCTCAAATTGGCGGCAGGCTTCTTTCAGGCGATCTCCCTCGGGAATCGTGCGATCGTCGGCCAGGCGTTCCAGCGGGATGCTGGCTCCGGGATTCGAAAGGGCTGGAGATTGGGCTTGGATTTCCATATCAGCGGAGGATGAGTTCAGCCTGCAGGGCGTGGGCTTCCTTCATCGCTTCAAAAATCGCCATCATATCGCGCGGAGTCACCCCGATGGCATTCAGGCCGGAGGCAACTTTTTCCACGGTAGGCATCTCTGGCAGGGTAATAAGTGTCGCCTTTTTCTCCACGACCTTGGTGTCCGTCCGTTGGGTAACGGCCGTCTGGCCGGTCTGGCTCAGGGCGTTGGGTTGCGAGACATCCTGGCTATTGGCGATGGTGATGGTCAGGTCGCCATGGGAAACGGCGCAGGCGGAGATCTGGATGCGCGAAGTCGCCACGATCGTACCCGTGCGTTCGCTAATGATTATACGCGCCGGGGCATCCGGGGTGACTTCAATGCGTTCGAGCCGGGCGATGAAATCCACGCTGGCCGATTCCAACCCCGCCGGCACCTGGACCCGGACCGTCATGGGATCCAAGGCGCTGGAGCTGCCGGGAAACTGTTCGTTGATAGCCACGGCCATCCGGGCGGCTGTCGTGAAATCCGGATCGCGCAGCAAAATATCCACGCGATTATCCTGCACGATCTGGGTGGGAATCTCGCGTTCAACCAAGGCCCCGTTGGGTATCACCGCCACCGTGGGATGATTCTTCTGCACCGAGGCCCCGGCATTGCCGGCCACAAAACCGCCCACGGACAGTACGCCCTGGGCCACCGCGTATACTTTTCCGTCGGCACCACGCATGGGGGCCTGTATCAAGGTTCCGCCCTGAAGGGTCTTGGCATCGCCGATCGAGGACACCGTCACGTCCAGGCGGGTGCCTTCCTTGGCAAAGGCCCTGATATCCGCCGTCAGCATGACAACCGCGGCGTTCTTGGCGGCCAGGGTGGAGGCGGGAACGGAGACCCCAAAGCGTTGCAATAGATTCGCCAGGCTCTGCAGGGTATAAGGCTGGTTTTTATCGCCCTCCCCCGCCAGCCCGACGACGACGCCATAACCCACCAATTGGTTGTCACGGGCGCCGCTGATCATCGTTATATCCTTGATCCGGACGGCTGAGCCGTGGCCGAGCGCCAGCAAGGGCACCCAGGCGGCCAGCAGGAATAACTGGAGGCTACGGGGAATCATAACGGATTCACCTTGTCCAACACGCGGGTGAACCAGCCCTTCTTGGTGGCGTCGTTGATCACGCCCTTGGACACGAACCGGATGGTGGCATCGGACACGTTATAACTGAAAACCGTATTATTGGCCTGGATATCCTCGCTCCGGACGACTCCGCGAAGCACCGCTTCCTGGGTGTTTCCCGCGAAGGCAGTTTCGCGACGGCCTTCAATCATGAGGTTGCCGTTCGGGAGCGCCTCCACGACGCGCACCGCAATCCGCGCGGTTATATTCTCGGAGTTATTGATCGAGCCCCCGCCTGTGAAATCGCTGGAGTTGTTGAACTTCATGGCGGGGTATTGGCCACCCTTGGTCAGGAACTTATCCTGTGCCGCGCCAAAAAGGAAACTGCTGATGCTCGCGTCCATGCCCGTCTTCTTGGCGGTCTTGGTGCTGTTGTCCGTGCTGGCGTTGTTGTTTTCCTGGACGATGATTGTAATGATATCCCCGATGGCCCGGGCCTTGGTGTCGGCCACCAGAGCGCGGCTGGACTCGTCCTTCCAGAGCGAGCCATTGCCCGCCTGCGCGAAGCCGGCAAACCCGAGCAGCAGCAAGGCGGCGACGGTGGTTTCCAGGATGGGCGCCGACAGGAACTGGACGTCGCGAGCGTCGCGAAAAACCGAATTATAGGACGATGACAACCGAGTTTTCATTTTGAACCTTTCCGCGGAATTCGCGCTTGGAGTTGAGGTTGCGCACCCGGATATATTGCCCGGAGACCCCATCCTCGAGAGCCTCGGCCTTGACGGATATTTCCATCAGGCCACTTTGAACCGTCGCCTCCACGACCTTGCCCCGATAAACCAGCGGACGGCGGCGGAGAGAGTTGAAGGTTAATACCGTTCCCGGCTGCAGCGTCTCGCCCAAGTCCAGGTAAGACGCGTCGGGCGGCAATGTCACCAAGGCGTCACGATGAACCAGCAGATCCGTGCGTTGATGCGTTACATCCGCGTCGGCCAGGGGCTGGCCACGGCGCAACACCGAACCGGCTACCAACACATCGCGCCACAACTTGGCTTGGAGGGGAACCGTCCAGAGTCCGAACGATTCGCGGCCCAAGCGCAGTTCGAATCGCAACAGAAAATTACCGGAGATGCCGTTGGCTGGCAGTTCCTGGACGGAAAGGACAAAGGGATCGTCGGGAACCACCGCCGGAGCCCAGGCCCGACCGGGACCAAATCGCAGTTCGAGTTCACCCCGTTCCCTCACTTGTTCCCGTTGCAGGACGCCGGTGATTAGTTCCAACAGTTCGGCCTGCTCCAAGGTGCGGGTGCGGCGGGCGACGCGAATCGCTTCCGCCCCGAGCCAATTAGTCAGGGCGGGAAGCGAATTCGTCCGGGGCAGCAGGGCCACAATGTTCGAACGCGTCAGCACCAGGGGTTTGCCGACCGTCGGCGCGTCCGCGAGGCGTGGATTGGGAAAGTAATCGGCGTCTTCCAGCAGATCGCGCAGAAAGACGCCGGTCCCCGACACTTGAACTTCGGTGCGGAGCGAACAGGCAGGTTCGCCCGCACCGGCATTCAAGGCGGTGCGTGGCAGGGCGCACAACAGAGCCAGGAACAAAATCGGATATAGGAAAAAACGGTTCATTAGCGGCGCAGGTTGTCGGCGATTTGCATCATTTCGTCCGCGGCCTGGACCGCCTTCGAATTCACCTCGTAGGCGCGTTGGGCGACGATCATGTTCACCATTTCCTCCACCACTTTGACGTTGGAACCTTCCACGTACTGCTGGCGGAGTTCACCGAAGCCGTTTTCGCCGGGGTTGCCGGTTTCGGCGGTGCCCGAGGCGGGCGTCTCGCGGAACAGGTTCCGGCCCATGCTCTGCAAGCCGTTGGGGTTGGCAAAGCGTACCAGAGGCACCCGGTAAGTCTGGTTGCCACCGTTACTGGTGACGGTCACTTCGCCAGTGGGCGCGATATTAATAGCGGTGGTGCCCGCCGGAATAGCCTGGAACCCGGACACGGGCAGGCCATCCGCCGTGAGAATGCGTCCATCGGCCCCGCGCTTCAACGAACCGTCGCGGGTATAAGCAAAGGTGCCGTCCGCCATCTGGACCTGGAAGAACCCGTCGCCCTGGATGGCCACGTCGAGTTGATTCCCGGTCTGGGTAAGTTCACCCGTTGTGAAGAGCCGCGAGGTGGCGACCAACTGCGAGCCGTGGCCGACTTCCAATCCCGTGGGAACGGTATTGCCACCGCCCTGGTCGGCACCCGCGGAGCGCGAGTTTTGGTACAGCAAATCCTGGAATTCGGTGGTGGTCTTCTTATAACCCGCGGTGTTGACGTTCGCCAGGTTGTTGGCAATGACGTCGAGGTTGGTTTGCTGGGCCTGCATGCCGGCCGCGGAGGAGTAAAGTGCGCGTATCATGACGAGTTGTTAGTTAGCTTGGACTGCCCAATTCCTGGATGGTTTTCCCCATCCGCTCGTCCTGAGTCTGGATGACTTTCTGGTTGGCTTCGAAAGCCCGCATGGAGGTGATAAGGTCGGTCATCTCCGTGATGGTCGAGGTGTTCGATCCCTCAATGAATTTCTGCCGCACGGAAGGATTGGCCACCTCTTGCGGCTGAACGGTTTTGTCGGCCGGCACAAACCAACCGCCGCCAATGGTGGCGATTTGGCTGGTGTCGGCAAAAGTCATGATCCGAAGTTTGCCCACCGGGGTCGTCCCCTTGGATATCTCTCCCGTGGGAGACACATGAATCTCGCCCTGGATGGCGCGGTCGAGCCGGATCGGTCCACCCTGCCCCATCACCGAATAACCTTCCTTGGTGACTAGCTGCCCCTGGTTATCCACATGAAACTGGCCGTCACGGGTATAGGCCGATTGCCCGTCCGGCATCTGGACTTCGAAGAAACCCTGCCCGTCAATGGCCATGTCGGTCGGCGCCCCGGTAAACCGAATGTCTCCCTGGCGGTAATCCGTCTGGCTGGTAGCGTGGGGAAGCGAGTAGTGATTTGCCGCTCCAGGACCGGTGGGGGGCATCATTCCCGCCTCGAAGGCCGAGAAGGCCACGTCCTGTTTTTTGTATCCGGGCACCGACGCTGCCGAGAGGTTCTCGGCAATGACCTCTTGCCAGCGATTCTGGGCGCTCATCGCCGCGGCTGCCTGGTAGAGACTTACGTTCACACCCCGCTGCAAGCAGCAGGGATGCCATCGTATTTAACCTCTTGATTCACAACAAACTAACTGATTGGAAAGGGACGTCTGCGGCAGATTTCGCCGTTCCTTAAGAGCATCTTTTGCCCAGCCGGAAGATCACCCGGCAATTCCACTGAGTGCGCTTATCGCTTGTTTACTATCCCACTCGCGCCATCCTCCGCGACGTTTATGCTGAAAGCCGGAATCGTCGGACTCCCCAATGTGGGCAAGTCCACCTTGTTCAACGCCGTGACCCGTACCCGCAAGGCACAGGCGGCCAACTACCCGTTTTGCACCATTGACCCGAATGTCGGGGTGGTGACTGTGCCCGATTCCCGGTTGGAGGTGCTCTCAAAGATCGCCAAAACCCAAGTCATCATTCCCGCCGCGGTGGAGTTCGTCGATATCGCCGGCTTGGTCAAGGGTGCCGCCCAAGGCGAAGGCTTGGGCAACAAATTCCTTACCCATATCAAGGAAGTGGATGCCATCGTCCAGGTCGTACGCTGTTTCGAGGACGAGGACATCCATCACGTTTCCGGATCGGTCGATCCCATCCGGGACATCGAGATCATCAATACGGAACTGGTGTTGTCCGACCTGGACGCCGTCCAGAAGCGCCGCGATCGGTTGCAGAAGGAAGTGAAGCGGGGCGACAAGGAAGCCGCCGCCGAGGACGCTGTGCTCGCCAAGTTGGAACCGCACTTGAACACTGGCAAACCGGCGATCACCCTGGCGCTGACGCCGGAGGAAAAGGTTCTCATGCGGACTCTTTGGCTGATGACTGCCAAACCAGTCATCTTCGCCTGTAACGTCAAGGAATCGGACCTCGCGACGGCCGACTCGAATCCCTACGTGATGCGGGTCCGCGAATACGTCAAATCGCATCTCTCCTGCGAAGCGGTGATCATCAGCGCACAGATCGAGAGCGATCTCGTCGATCTTACCGAAGCCGAAGCGAAGGAGTTCCTCAGTGCGTTGGGGGTCAACGAATCCGGTGTCGGCTCGTTGATTCGTGCCACGTATCATTTGCTGGGCCTCCGCACCTACTTCACCGCTGGCGAAAAGGAAGTCCGCGCCTGGACGATCCACGAAGGCGACACCGCCCCGAAGGCGGCGGGCGTCATCCACAGCGATTTCGAGCGCGGCTTCATCAAAGCCGAAACCGTGGCTTATACCGATCTCGTCAATTGCGGATCCGTGGCTGCGGCCCGCGAAAAAGGTCTCTACCGCATGGAAGGCAAGGAATACGTGGTCAAGGACGGCGACGTGCTGTTGTTTAAGTTTAACGTTTAGGGCGTTCTTCCAAATCGTTTTCCCGGCCCATCCCGAAGTGATGGGCCGGAAATCTGCACGGGTCCGGTGAATCGCTGGCAGAGAGGCTCATTCACGAATCGGACGCCACCTCACTTCTTTTCTGTCACGGGTACACGGCCTGATTTCTTGAGGACCACCATCGACTCATAGGTCACCTCCGTCTCGCCATCGTTCTCGTAAATCCGTGTGTTTACCCGGACCCCGCCTTCGATCTCAATCGCACTGCAATAGACCGACAATCCGGCTTTTCCGGGATCGATGACCCCAGGATGAAGTTCCAGACGGGGATTGTCATAGCCAGGCACGGGCACACCCACGAGGATCAGACGATTCGTTTCGCCCCAGCGGCATTTCACCGGAGGCAGGGAAAGCGTGTCAGATCCGGTCCTCTGACTATTGGGCGTCTCCCAGGTTGACTCGTTTTCCAACCGGGTCCTCAGTAACACCTCCCGCTGCCCTTCATCCAGGCTCGCCTTGGAGTCAATTTTTATATTGGCCCAGATGCCTGAATATGAAGTTGCAGGCTTATCGTCCCTCTCAGCGAAACGATTGGAAACGCAACCACACAACAAAGCCTGGGCCAGCAATACGCAGCGAAAAGAAGTCTGACGTCCATTCATTTTGTTGGCTCCTGGGTTGCCGTCGGCACCATAGTTTTCCGGCTCTTCCCTGAAAAGCAATGCAAGTTCGTCCAGTTCACTCGCCCACAGACATGAGAAGGCCTCTCTATCGCTCCGCCCCGCCCACGGCAAGATTGGGCGTCCTGGCTTTTACCCTTTGGATAACAATCATCTGCGGCAGGACATCTGCCCTGCTTGCCTCCCCTGAAACCGATCTCCACCCTTTGGTGAGCGAGCGCAATGGTTCGGCCACGGTGGAGTATTTTTCCGGAACTACCCTGATAGGCAAATCGTCCCCATCGGCGCCCGCTGGGGTGGAACTGCTGCTTCCCGGAAAGAGTCCCACCCCGGTGGTCTTTCGGACTTCGCAAACCCACGACGGGACGATTGATTTCGAGACCGTCAAGATCGGCGACCTCCGCCTGCATTGGGGATTAGAACAGAAGACTCCTTCCCTTATCGAACGAACGCTGGAAGTCACCGCCGAAACCGCCCAGCCATTCGCGGTAACCTTCCCGCTGGATCTGGCGCTGGATGGCGAATTCACCTCGTTCACCGGTCCCGAAAAGGCTCGAACACTCTTTGATACTGTCCGCGGATCAAACAAGATCGAGACCTTTCCGGTGGCGATGCTTAGAACCCAGGACACGGTTTTCGGAATCGCCGCTGACTCACCCGGTCTCTGGGAAAATCGCTGCCAGGTGTTACTAGACCCGGCCACTCACCGGCTCGTGATCCTCACCGGTGACGGGCGTGCCCCCTATCCGTTGGTCGTCAAACCGCCGGAGGACGCCCGCGACACGTACCAATACCAGATGGACGGCTGGCAAACGCTGGCAGCCGGTGAAACCCGCCGTTTTGTGACCTGGGTGTTCGCCAGTCCGGCGCGAAACCACTATGACGCCCAAGTGGCCGCTCATCTCGCGGTGGCTAACGGCAAGGGCTGGAACAGTTCCACGCTCGAAGCCATCCTGCGCAACACTTCGCTTTACCTCCTTCGCCGGAACCTGGCGCTGGATGCAGCAGGCCTGCCGCGGGATGGCCGTTATATATTCATTTCCGGGCCCGGCTACGGCTGGAAGCAATGGGTCAGCGACGGTTTCTATACCGCCCTCGGGCTGGATGATCCCGAGAAAACCATTGAATCGAACCGGGCCGTCTTCTGGACCCGCATGGACTACGAGGACAACGCCCAATATTACCTGCTCTGGGCGGTCCTGATGAAGCGCGCCGGTGGAACAGTCAACGAAGCGCTGGTAAGGCGGGCCTATGAATTCCTGCGCCGGAACGAAAAGGATGGTCTTGATATCCCGCCCGCCCTGCCCGGATCACCCAACCCCAAAGGCTGGAAGACGTATCACGATGTCCTGCCGTATGACGAAGACGATTCACCAGCCAGTGACCAAGGCTTCCAGTGCGGAGCCCTGTTGGCCGCCATGGAATTGGGACTCGGCGCCACCCAGACGGACGTGGACCGTGCCACCGCCCGATACCGCGCCCTTTTCAACGGGGAGCGAGGCTTCATGCCCACCAGCCGCAAGCTGCGCGATACCCTCGGCCAGGATACGCTTTACGGCGCCACACTTACCTACGCCCTCTTTGGCCGCAAGCTGCTCACCGATGAGCAGGTGCTCACGCATGTTCGCACCTCGGAAAAGGTCAAAACACCCTATGGCTTGCGCGTCATCTCCACAGCCGACGGGGCCTTGTTGCCGGGTCATAGTGGCGTCTATTGTTACGGTGGTTCCTGGTTCCTGAATGACGCGGCCAACTACCTGCTCGCAGGCATTCACGGCATGCCTTCGACCGAGGTGGACACCCTTCTAACTGAACGTATCCAACGTGAAATCGCGCAGGTGCCCGCCTTCAACGAATCCATCAGTACCGTCGATGGGCATCCGCACGGCCATATTCTCTACTCCTGGAACTCGGGCTTCTGGTGGTTGCGCAAGGAAATCCGCCGACGTCTCGGTCAAACCGGGCCGGACCCACTGGGAATAGCCATCGACAACCGTCTAGGCGTCCGACGCGAAAACGGAGTTCTGCGACTCGATCCCAAACTCATCGCTCCCACCCGGGAGGAAGCTCTCACAACTCCCCCTGCCCTCCCCTTGATTGGCTATACCGAACTGCGAACCGATCTCCCGGGGGGACGGCACGCCAATATACGCACTATGCGCGCCAAGGTCGTCCGTGCCGACGGAACTGACACGCGGACACTCGGGGAGGATCTCGTCGACGATCCCGACGCCTGGACCCAATTCACCGGTTGGTCACCCGATGGAACCAAGGCCATTATCTACCGCGGCTGGCAAAAACCCGAAAATGCTCATTGGGAGGAGGAACATAAGACTTTTCGCATGGAACCGGGCCAGTGGATGCTGGATTCCTGCCTGCTGGATCTCAAAACCGGCAGCCTGGCCAACCTCACGGCGGTTGACCGGGTCAGCCACTATAATGGCGGCCTCTTCTATTTACCGGACGGCCAGGGACTTGGCTTCACGCCCCTGATCAAAGGCCTTTCCAAGCCCTACATGATGGACCTGGATGGGCATCACAAGCGGGACGTTTCTGGAAAGGACGGCGGTTTTGCCTATGGATACAGCTCTTCACCCGACGGCAAACAGATCAGCTACCACGAGGACTACCGGATCTATATTGCGAAAGCTGACGGCACGGAAAAGAAGCGCATTGAAACCGGAAACCCCTTTAATTTCGGACCCTCCTGGTCGAGGGACGGAGAATGGCTCCTGTTCGTAAGCGGAACCCACGGCCACAGCAATCCCTACGTGGTGCGGCGCAACGGCACCGGATTGCGAAAACTGGCCGACCTCAACGGTTATCAAGGATGGATCCTCTTCTTGGACGTCCCGGATTTCCACGAGGGCAGCAGCGACGTCCCGATCTGGTCTGCTGACGGGCACTCCGTCTTCTATACCGCGAAGGTGGACCAGAACGTCGAATTGTTCCGAATCCCCTTGGACGGTCCGCCGATGCAACTAACCCACTCACCCGAGGGCACCTTGCACTACCACCCCAAAGCTTCGGAAGATGGTGAATGGCTGGCCTACGGTTCGAAACGTAACGGCGTCCGGCAACTCTTCGTCCGACACCTGACCGACAACTCTGAACGGCAAATCACCGACCTGAAACCCGGCCACTCCGCCATGTGGCCCGCTTGGCAGCCAACGCTGCCCAAATCCAAGTGAACAAGTCATGGGATTGGCTCTCTGGTGAATTCTCCTACCGGGAAGGAGAATAGAAAGGATTCTTATCCTTCCCAGAAGGAGAACTCACCCCGAAGGAAGCCCGGAAATCGTTGCCTCACAACCCGGGACACCGCCCGGACTAATAACCCAGGGTATGGAAATACCAGCAGGTTAAAGACATAGAGCCCCTCCCTTGCGGGAGGGGCTCCGTGCGTCAATCACTTAACTGTCATCACTACACGGAAGAAACTGGCCGGATCCTGCACCGCTGGAAGATCTACTTCCAGGTGATCGCCAGCCCCGTGTAGTAGGGCCTGCGGGAGAGGGGTAAACGCACCATCCAAAGAAAGCGTTTGCTCAACGTCGAAATTAAATAGCGAAGAATAGCCAACAGGGAAGTCGAAACTTAACTTGAATGGCCCGCCTTCCTGTACTGCAGGGAGTAATTGGAGGAGAGGTGGCAGGAGGGAAAACGCGTGCCCGCTATGAGAAAGCAGGTTCTTCGGGTCGGTTCCGTCCAGGAATTCCTGCAAATTGCTGAATCCGTCGTTGTCATCGTCTCCATAAGGATTGACCGGGCCGCCAAAGAAGAAGTTGGCCCAGGCATCGGAGATAAGATCGTCGTTATTACCCGCGATAATGGGTGGGTTTGGCGAGGAAATCAGCGTGGCCGCGATGACCTGCAAGCTGGTGCCTGGGCATCCGGTGGTATCCACATAATCCGTGTATGCTGTCACGTGGACAATACTACCCGGCACAATGGTGAAGGTTTCGGGGAAGACATAAGGTATTCCCAAGGCGGCAAACAGCGTCTTGGACGTGCCGTCGTTCATATCCTGCAGGTGCGTGCAGCCAGGCTGGAAGGAATCGGCCACCACGGCCAGGTCGAAACCGGCCGTAGGCCGGGGCGACAGGCCAGCCAACAATGTACCCACCGATCCATGGGCGGTGGCAACCTCCGACGGCAACAGGGTGCTCACCGCGGCGTAGTTACTTTGGATGATGCCCGAAATCAGGAATTGCCGTATGACATCCACCGGCAGCGGATAATATCCCGGAGCCATATTGTTGCTCAAACTGCTGATTCGATAAATATCCTTTACCAGCAAGCGTAGTTTATCGAGCGCCGGGGAACCGGTGGCCTCGTTGTAGACAGATCCCAACATTAACGGCAGATTGTAGGCGGGATGGCCATCGCTATCGGCCCGAGAGAGCACGTCGAGTTGGGCCAGGGTCGGGCTCCGGCGTCCGGAATCGCCAAAACGGAAGCCAAATAGCGTCAGGTTGGTGTCATTGAAACCGGACACCGCGCGGTCCATGAATATCTCATTTACTTTTCGTTCGAAAAGCAGTGCCGCCAACGTTCCGTTGATCCCCACGGTGCTATTCACAACAATCCGGGACGTCCCGGCATAGGCTGCCTGCGCCGCCGCAATCCAGTTGGCTGCCTCAACGGCAGGAGTTCCTGAGCCTTGGACGTAGTTCACCGCCGGACGGAACACTTGGGGAGTAGAGAGCAGCCCCAACATCTCTCGCCCAATGGTCTTATCCGTAGAAGGCGTGGAAATATCGAAGTTCGCCTCGGTCGCCAATGCTACCAAAGGCGGCCGCAATTCCGCCCGCACATTGGTGAAGGTGTTGATCGGATTGACCGGCGCTCCAGACACGACCGCAGTAAGCGAGGAGCGAAGGAGCGAGGAATCCAAGGTATGCACTGAACCGGCCACACCCAATGCGGAGGTAGTCAAGGCCAACGTTGTGCCATCAAACGGCCGGGGCACCATCTGGATATCGAAGGACTGGAAGTTTTCCAGCCGTTGCGCGTTGGTCGGAGTGCTGGTTTTGTCGTTCGGATCCGTGCCCTTGAGGATCTCATTCAAGTCGGTGAATCCGTCGCCATCGGTGTCCGAACCCCGTGTGGGATCCAGGCCCATGGCAATCTCGACATAGTCCGGCACGCCGTCGCCATCGGAATCGGCCACCGCCGGGGCCGGACCGAAAGTGTAACTCGCGATATGGACATCTGTCTTCGTCGCGCCACCAGGCAATTCACCCAGGTACCGGATTGACGAGTTTTTATAGATCCAGAACGGCCCGGTATAGAGATTCCACGAACCGCCATTGACGGAATACGCAATGATATAACCGGGCACCGCCGTGGATATTTGGATCTGGACGGCCTTGGCCTGGAACCCACCATGGGGACTGATTTGGATATCCGTGGTCGGTACACCGAACGCCGGATCGAGACTGGTGACCGATATTAGCGGATGATACTGGTTGACCAGCCCGAAGTTGGCTGCCGCAGGTTTGGTCCCCAGATCGCGTGGCCCAGGATTGCCAAGGCCGGCCGAGGCAGTTCCCAGGCGCTCCGCCTGGACCGTGACCTTGCCTCCCGCAAACGATACGGAATCCGACCAATCGGCGGCATTGAGTTGCTTCACCAGGGTGGAGCCCGGGTTCACAAACGGATCGGCCTGAAACAGGAAGACGTTGGCATTCATGCCCAACGCGTTGATGGACGGCAAGCTGCCGGCGCCATCCTGGACATAGTTTCCACCACTGCTGGAATAGTGGCGAAAGTTGGAGGATCGCCCCGAACCCGGCAAACCGCTGAGCAGATTTAACTTTCCCGAGGCCAACGGAATCGCGCCCGTGAGTGACTCTCCTGAAGGGGCGGCAATCGTCTGACGCAGAATGGGGTTGGAAGCCCCGTCAAAATCATAGATGCGTGCTTCCGCTCCCTGATTGACCACCGCCATCAGGCGCACAGGAGTCCCCGGCAGGACATAGAAGCTGTCGATGGATGCGCCCAGTGGGAAGGTCGCGCCCGCGTTGAACGTGAAAACGTTCGGCGTTAATTCCTGGACCGCCCGATAGACAATGTTCGAACCACCCAGGTCAAAGAAGACGAATTGGTTCTGCAGCGCGGCGCCGAATCGTCCGAAGACGAATCGACTCAGGACTGTGGCGGTGTCCCCAGCCACCTTGGTAATGGCTGCGGGTCCGTATTGCCAGGCTCCGAATTGGGTATTGGTTGAACCCAGGACAGTTGCACCCACAAAATCCAAGCCACCCTGTTTTAGCTGGATCCGATCCGAGGCGATCCACCGCCCGCTGCTCAGGCTGGTCTGGGTGACAATATTAGTGCCACCCGAGGCGCGGAATACCGTCTCGAAGCTGGTGCTAAAACTCTCCAGCGTTGTGGCCACCAAATCGTCGTTCGCCGTGACGGGTGGAAGCGTGATGTTAACCGACGCAATCGTGTTGGGGCCAAAACCAATGGGAAACAGGGTAAAAGGCTCCACTACTCCCAAGGGGTCTGGGGCGTCCAGGACGGTCACCCGATTCCCGGTCGGACCGGTGAAGGCCAGGGTATCCCGAGTCGTGGTCAAGATCCGTCCCTTGGCCACCGCCGTGACGTCCTGAACCCCGCTGGCCCGCGGATTGGCCCAGGTATAGACATCAGCCGCCAATTGGTAGCCGATGCGGTAGGCGCCGCTGGTGCGATCGACTATGATCGCGTCATCCCGGCCGTCGCCATCGACATCCGCCGTGAGGAATATTTCGTCGGCGGAGACGTAAGTGAGCGCCTGGGCGCACGGCGCCAGCACGCCAAGGCAGCCAAGGGCTGCAAGGAGGGGTAGATTTTTCATGGTACAACATCCACGGTGGGTGTCGGGATCACTTCGACCGGTTCGCCATCGGCGCCAAAGCGAACCACAAGATATTTATAGGTGGCGCCACGAAGCACAGGCTGCGTATCGAGCAGGTATAGCAACGACCCGCCGGGAACGGTGGAGCCTTGCTTGTCATTTTGGGGGGCTATGAAAAACGGATCGGCCAGATTGAGATAAGGTTGCTGGTTGCCGTTCAAGCCCGGCACCAGCGCGATGGAATCGATATAAGGCGAAGATTGCACAATATCACCGGAGACCACCGGAAACTTCGGATTAGGCACCTGGTACCGGTACACCGCGAAGGGCAACAGAGACTTGCCATCGGAGTTGGTGCCGACGATATCCGGAGCGGTGATGGTGGGTATGAGGTTGGGGTGCAGCTTATTCGTGGCCCCGGTGACAAACTGCGTCCGGAGTATGCGGCCCACGCTGAGGACGATGCCCTCATAAATTCCATTCGTGAGGCGATACGGCGCAATCAAGGGCACCGAACTGCCAATGGCAGGCCAGGGACGCTGCGGCCAAGGCACCTCCGGCCCCACCGCCGGTGGTGGCGCAGCCCACTTGAAAGTCTCAAAATGGCTTCCCGGACCTTCCGCCCCGCCAATGCCGATCGCGCGGATCTGGACGGTATATTTCACACCCAGTTGGATGGGAACCTGGAGGTCAAACTCGGGTGCCGGACCGAAATCCAGGCCCGGGCCCGGCGTCGGGTACACCGCGAAATCCAACACATTGGTGGAAGGACTGGGATCGGTGGCCACCAGATAGGGATGGCTGGCCGTGTCACTACCCACGACGTCACCCAGGTTCGCAGGCGGATTGCCTTGCGACACCGCGACCAAGACTTCGAACCGTTGCACGCCCACCGAGGGGCAGAACCAGCGGATGCCCATCTTCGGGTGAACCACATCACCCAGCGCAAAGAGCGGACTCAGCAGCGGCGTGGGCGGTGGCAGGTTAATATCGAGGCACAACCCCAGCGGTGTCAGCGGGCTGGCATTGCCATGTTCGTCGAACAACTGGGCGTAATAGCATATCGTGCCCGAATTCGCCGGCATGTCGTTGTCGTGGGCCACCAGGTTGGTCACGGTATTATAATCCCCCGGGCCTTCCTGGATCAGGCTGAGCGGACCGAAATCCACCCGGCGATAAAGTTTGAATTCCTTCGTGCCTGGCGTCAGTTGGATCACCACGTCCACCCCGTTGTTGGTGCTGACCGAACCCACCGGCCCGGTCTGCGGATTGTGGGTGCGGCAGGGGAAATTGCCCGCGACACTGGTGGAGCCCCGACGGCAGATTGCCGCGGCGTTGAAGGGGAAGCCCCGGATCGCTTCCCTGCTGGGTCCCGCTTCATTATAGATGGAAACCTGGGCCGAAACCTGCCCGTCGGGCGTGCCCACCCGGCAGTAGGCGATCTGGCTGGGATGAGCCTTGAAGTCGGCCATCGGCAGCTGCAGGGGGTAGATGATCGTATCTGAATTCGCCGGGAACTGGAACCGGCCTATATAATTCGTGTAGGCTCCCACCTGCGCGAAGCTGAACTCCGCCCAGGCGATCTGGGCATCGGCGCGCTTGCAGACGATTTCGAAATAGGCGATTTCGGGATCCGGCTTTTGCCCGCTGGGGAACGGCCGATTATAGGACTTGTCCGGAGCGACACCCGGGAGGCAGCACAACGCCACCGGTCCGCCACCCGGCCCGTTGGGGCCGGTGCGATCGCGCAGCACGCCGAAGGCCGCCGAGCTGTTGGGGGAGAGATTGCCGCCGTCGCAGGCGCCGTCGTCCAAAGCCCGCACGGTGTACCAGAACGTCTGGCCATAGTCCGCGGGTGCGGAAGGCGCCCCTACGCCGTTGTCAATGTAGGAGTAGTTGGTCTTGCCCACCACGTGGGGAATGATTCCCGAGATCCGGTGCGAGCCCGGGTTGGCGCCAAATTGGAGAGCCTCCTCCGGATCGGTCCAACGATACACGACATAGCCCGTGATATGCTTGTCCGGGGGCGGATTCGTCACCGGCTTCCACAACACTTTGAGTTTCTGAATTTCGTTGACGCCATCGAAGACGTAGTCGTTGACCACCTGGGGAAGGTGGGGCGCGTCGGATGGCAGGCGGTCGCAGATCGTCACCAGAACCCCGGGTGACAGGAGGCCATTCCGGGCCAGCAGGTCGCGTGCGGCCACATAATAATAAAACTGGTCTCCATTATGGAACCGCACCGGCAGTTCGGGCGGATGGGCCTGGGCCAGCCCGTTGTCGTCGGCGATGAAGAAGGTCTTCGGATCGGCCAGCAGGTCGGCCGCCGCCAGGTCGTCATCATAGTCGCGATTCTTGAAGATCGGCTGGGTGTTGACCCGGACCGTCGCGGGATTACCAAGCAACTGGGCGGTGGTGGGCGGCGAATTGGTATATCCGGAAGCCTCGGCCACCGCTTTCGGTACGCGAAACAGGTCAAATCCGGCGCTCAGGAGCGCCACCTGGCGCAAAGCCACCGGCGTGGCCCAGCGAAACCGCGCGTTCAATTGCCCCATGCCCCCCCGCTCTGGAACGTATGCGGGACGGCCCGGCGGCGGCAATACGAAGGACACGCCATTGGTGATCGTGATGCGCCCCAAAACCCCGCGATCGGTGTGATTTGTGGCATCGTAATCCCGCACCTCAAAGGTCGTCAGCGGCCCATTGGTAAGCTGCTGGGCATATCCAAAACCCAGGCAGAGATTCACGCCCGGATGCAGGCGGCCCAGGAGTATCAGGCTCCCGAAGTTTTGGGGATTCTCAATCGAGCCCCGGATCACAATGGAGAGCTTTTGCGCCAGCGTCATGTTCGTGCTGGGCATCAGCGCGGCAAACAGGTTGTCGACCCGATGCTCCAACTGGCCGAGGTCCTCACCCAGTGACTTGGACCGGGTCAGCAAGGCGTCGATCGTCAGCGGCTCCGTTTGCAATCCCACCACCGACTGCCGGGTATAAGGCGAGGCGGAGGCGGCATTCCCAGGCTTGGCGTAAATCGCCAGGCTGCGCAGCTTGAGGCTGGCCGGATCGGTCGGCTGCAGGACGATATAGGCCCAGGGATTGTTATTGGTGTCGCGGGTGGTGGTCCCGAGGGTGAACACCGCGTTCTGGATGGGCTGGGCCCAGGCGGGAATTCCCGCGGCCAGCAGCCCGATCACACAGGCGGTCAGCCAGAGAGTACGTGCAACGATGAATTTCATTTAATAGGAGGATAAGGTGTTGCCAGCCGGGCTTAGAAATCGACGCTCCAGCTTCCGTGCTGATAAAGCAGGCCGATGCCCTTGCTGAAGGAGATGCAAAGCGGGCAAGGCCCGAGACTGCCGGTCAATTCGCCGTGCCCCTTCATGGTCAAGCCTTCTTGATTCTTCACCGCGATGAGATAGAAATCGCCTTCAACCGAGACGATACACAAGACACTGCCACTGACGCCCAGGAACATCTTGCCGACAAAGGTGGGGCCTTCGATGAAGTAACCCGCGCCCAAACCGACACCGGCGGACACTTCAAAGAAGCAGGTGGCCGGTATGCCCAGCAG
>DATJII010000304.1:0-21187 GCA_035493435.1 Candidatus Limnocylindria bacterium
TAGCTTCCATGAAAACGCGGGTGAAACGCTCCAATTGGGCAGAAAATACAACGCAAAAATGGAATTTCCAGCCGAAACGGCTGGCCGACCGTAGGAAATGGGGTGATTTGTGGAAATGCCAAAATATCCCCAAATGGACTGGGGAATTAAGTCCGTAACACGAAGATCCGTGGCGAAATGCGAACTGACCGGATTGAAATTAATAGTCACTGGGGGCTGGATGACTCCAGGTCCGTCCCGCCCCTCGACAGCACCGTTATTAACCCAATGACCAGTGCCGCTGCGCGCGTATAGATTTGGACTGCAGTTTGTGGCAGTGAAAAGAAAATCGGGCCGCATGACGTACCGTTCGACGACCTGCTGGTGAAGCACTCCGTTCGTCCAGAAACGATCAACGAAGACGTTCGTTGCCACCGGCTGGCCTTCGGCCCATCCATAATTGCGCCCGATCCGTTGAAAACTGATTTTTTCAACTCCCGGCCTGAGTGCGCCATTGGCCAACTCTGAATTCGTCCCGAATCCATGAATCCCCGGAAGTAATGTTTCCCATTGAATATTATTAGTTCCCAACAGGTAACGCAAGCCGCCGACGTCATCTTGCCCCAGGCCCAACAAAACCGTTCCTTCCAGCATTGGGGGATGCAGTACTTGCTGAAGCAGGAAACTCGCTGAGGTTCGAAGTGGATACGCTGTATTTGCGGCGAGGATCAAAAATCCGCCAAAGTAGCCTGCCGGTGGGGCATAGAAAACCCTTGACTGATAGACATATTCCTGGCCGTTGATCGAATTGGTAGGGCTCAAGAATATTGGGTCATAATTTCTCATCAAAACCGGCCAGTCGATTTTTTGGGGATCAAAAATGAATTTCCCGGGAGAAAATATCCACCTTGATGGAGAAGCCAACCCCATCTGCTCCAAAAGCAGGGCCAAGGCGTGCGACTTCAGGTCAAGCAAACCAAGCAGTTGCGCCGTGTTATTTCCTTTAATGTAAGTCTTGGAGTAGTTTGTGAGTACGATTTGAGAGGCGGGAGGCAGATCATTGAGGATCTGAATCACCTCTTCCACTGCGGCTACGCCATTGGTCCCGAAATAGTCGATAAACGACGAATCGAAATCATAGGTGACTATGGGAACATTCCAGCGATAACCCTCACCCATCGCCATCGGGCCTCCAATGTCCTCTGACCTGCGGTAGCTATTGAATTCAGTCATCCAAGGGGCAAATGGCCCGAGTAATGAGAAGCCAGTCGCAACCGGAACGGCCCCTAGCAATGCCAAGCATGCCAACAGAAGCGTCGGGATTACCCGTCGATTCGCCGCCCAACTCCATGAATGTACAGGCTTCAAACTCCCAATGGTTGATGGGTGGCGTCAGTGAAGCAATCCCATAAATACCATCGGATCTCATGGTCTTCACAAGCAAGTGGAATCCATTTCGCGTCGCTCCAGGCAAGGGCTTTCTGGGATTGAATCATTTGCGAGGCAGGCCTTTTAAAAAAACTCTCCCCGCTGAACTTTTCCCCGCTGGCACGCAACTTACCTTGCAGTAACGCACATGGCCGTCACCGCACAGCAACTTTACGAACAGACGTTGGTCCTTCGGAGCCAGATTGGCGACGAGGCGGCGTTTGCGGAATTGCTGGCGCTCCACGGACCACGGGTGCTGCTCTTTATCCAACGCTTGCTGCAGAACATGCCGGACCAGGTCGCGGACGTTTCGCAGGAGGTCTGGCTGGCGATTTATCGCGGGCTTCCCAAGTTGCAGGACGCCGCAAGGTTCACGCCTTGGGCTCTGCGGATCGCCCGCGACCGGGTCTATCGCGAATATCGTCGACGAAAACTGCCCACCGAACCGTTCGATGAGACGATGCGGGAAGTGTATCTCGAATCGAACCCAGGCGAGACGACGATTGCCCCAGAGACGCTGCAGTCGTCGTTGGACAGACTCTCGCCTGAACATCGCGAAGCCGTCGTGCTCCGCTATTTCGAAGACCTGAGTTACGAAGAGATTGCGCTGAAAATGGGGACCTCCGTGGGAACCGTCCGGTCCCGGATCCATTATGGAAAGCGGGCGTTGCGAACGGATTTGGAAGGAAAATCGACATGAAACTAGATCAAACGACCAGCTCGGGCCACCCGTCCGGACTCTCAGAAATGAACCAGCAGATTACGAATGCCGTTGGTTGGCAGCGGCATTTGATAAGCCTGCTCACTGTCGCCGTGCTTGCTGCTGGCTTCGCCGCCATGCTGGCTAGTGTGGGACTGGTGGCAGGTTACTTCATCGGGGCTCGTCCCAAGTACATGCAATTGATGCGCGACGTGGGCACCGCTCCCCATCTACGCCCGAACGGACACGACAACAACGAAACGTACGAACCCACCACAGTCGAGGTACAGGGAGCCCTGATAGCCCTGTCGCACGGGACGAGCGTCGGTATGGTGCTCGTCGCGTTGGCCACCGGGCTCAGCGCGGGAGGGGCCATCGTCACCCAAGTACTCATCGTCTTTAGCCGCCGGGTCACCTTGCGCCAGATCAACGCCAGCCTCGCCCAAATCTCACTTCAGCTGAAAGAGTTGCAGCAACATCGCGACGCCGGAGCGGGGCCGGTTCCTTGAAGTTCTTGGGCGGGCGCCAGAGGGGCGGGACTATTTCGCGTTACCGATGTCCGCGGACAAAAACCACGAACCGTCCGGACCGGCATGCCACACACTCACGTATTTGCCCTGCCGGTCACCCTCCGGCGTGTGCAGGACATAAGTACCCCACGTCCAGGCCAGATCGCCGCCCTTGGAGGTTTCGCCGCCTTGAGGTGTCCATTGGAGGCTTCCCGGTTTCAGACCTTTGACACTTTCGCTGATGGCCAAGCGTCCGATGACCGGGGCACCCTCGGGCGGAAGCTCGATCGATTGGGCGTCGGTGTATCGATGGAAGGCCTCGGATGGGCCGATTTCCTGGGCGAGCTTGGCAAACGCGGCATCGGTTTCCAGGGGCGTCAAGGCCCGGGCGCGAACGACGGTCACCCGATTGGGGGTGGTCGTGGTGGTGGTCGATGATACGCATCCACCCGCTAACACGAGGAACAAGAGGCAGGTAAGCGGTTGTTTCATCGCTGCCATGATGCATGGCGCGGTCGAAAAGAAAACTCCATATCCGCGCATCCGATTTTCCCATCGCGGCGTTGTCTTTAGGTGGGTCCTATCCAATATGTCCAGATGCGGGTCTCGGGGTCGTCCTCCCGTTTTCTGAACGCGAAGCAGAGCGCTGATCGCCCTGCGGCCTTGACGGGAGAAGCCGAACCAGCGCGTCTCTGGGCGGTGCTGGCTACGATCACCTTCAACGTCATCGGAGTCGCGCTTCTCACACTCGCGCCCTGGTCCAATTGGCGCACCGGGTTGGCGATGAACATAGTGGACCAAGCGATCCTGCTCGGCGTCGCCCTGCGCTTTCGCGACGCGCTAATGGCACGGCTTTGGATTTATGGCCTGGTGACGGGCCTGGTGGAATTGGCGGCGGATGCCTGGTTGGTGGATTTTACCCACACGCTCAATTACTCGGTCGGCGGTGGCCCCCTGATCTGGCGATCTCCAGCGTGGATGCCTTTCGCCTGGCAGATCGTAACCATCCAGTTTTCTGTGCTCGGCATGCGCCTAATGCGGTGGCGTCCCCTTGCGGGTTTGGCCATCACTGGCCTTCTGGGCGCGGTCAATATTCCTTACTACGAAGAAATGGCCCGAAGCATTCATTGGTGGCAATACTCGGGGTGCCGGATGATTTCGGGCACACCCTACTATATCATCCTGGGCGAATTCGGCATTGCGGTGGGTATCGCCTGGCTCGCGCAAAGGACCATTCAGGGGTCCTGGCCAAAAATCATCGGAGCCGGAACAATTGCCGGGTTGATGATCTTCGCCTGTTATGCGGCGGCCTTTTTCCTGACGGATCGCCTCGGCTGGGCATCTCGATAAGGACTAACTCCCTATCCGCGGGACTGGAACCGGGCTTCTAATCCTCCGCTTGTCATCCGCCACCGGTTCTGTTGACACTGGCGAATGCCTGAGTCGCAGCAGGAAAAGGGAAAAAGCCGCATTCGCCGGATCGCCACGTCGCTTCGCGACGCCCGCAATCACCAACGCGAACGCCGCCGCCCCACTGGACTCGGCTTTGTCTTCGCCGACCGCGTCAGCTATCTCGATCCCCAGCGCTGGGACCACGTCGTTGGCGGACAAAGCGTTTTCCTCCGGCGGGATATCCTCCAGACGATTGAACGCCACGGCCCCGATAATATCGAACCGCGATATGCACTGATCTTCCGTGACGACCAAGCGGTGGCCGCTATTGCCGCCCAAGTGGTGACCGTCAGCGGCAAACAGATCGGAGCCGAGAAGAAAGCAGAAGCCCAAGCCAAACCGGCCCGCCTGCTGGGACGACTACTGGGAAAAGCCGCTCATAAATCCAAGGCCCGGCTCCAGGAACGGATGCTCATTGCTGGCAATCTCTTGAGTTGGGGTTTTCATGGTATTGCCTTCGCGAAAGGCGAAAATCCAGCCGAACTCTGGCCCGGCATCGCCGAAGCGCTCTATCGGATTCGACGAGCCGAACGCCTCACTGGACAAACCGACCTGGTCATGGTTAAGGACCTGACGCCACACCAGGACTCCGTGGATGCCCTCCGCCGCTTTAGTTACCGTCCCCTGGATACCGAGCCCAACATGGTGCTCGATCTGGATCCCGCGTGGCGCACCTACGAAGATTACCTTGGCGCTCTCGACGCCAAGTACCGGCGCAACGCCCGCGACCAGGCCAAGAAGCTCACGGCGGGTGGCTGTGTGATCGAATCTTTGGAAAACCTGGAGCCTCATGCGAAGCGCCTCCATGAATTATATCTCTCGGTGCATGGCAACGCCTCAGTCCGGCTGGTCACCCTGCCCGAGGCTTATCTGCCCCAGTTGGCGCGCGCTGCAGGACAGGATTTTCGCTGCAGCGCCATCCGGCGGGGCGAGGAGTTGATCGGCTTCGTAACCACCTTGCGCGATGGCGCGACCGCCATTGCTTATTATATCGGTTTTGATCGCGCAGCCGCGGGCGAAGGCTTGCCTCTTTACCTGCGTCTTCTGCACGCCACCATTGGCCACGGCATTGAATTGGGCTGCCGGAGACTTTCACTGGGCCGCACCGCGCTGGAACCCAAGGCCGCCCTCGGTGCCAAACCCGAACCGATGTCCGTCTGGATGCGCCATCGCGTGCCTGCATTGAATTGGATGCTGGGCGGCCTCCTGGGAGCCGTGCCGCACAACGAAGCGCCGGAACGAAATCCCTTCAAGGCAGCAAATTCACCCAAGGCCTGAATCCGCCGGGGTAGTGGGGAAGTTCAACCCTGGGATTTGAATATCGGTATTTTTAGCCTGGTCCGCCGGAGCATCACCGCCTGCGGTGTCCTATCGATCTTCTTAGCCAGCACCTCATCAGGTAAGCGGCCCAGTTGTTTCAACTCCTCCTTGGTCCAGGGTCGATACCGGGGACTCTTATAGGGCACCGCCTCGGCCAGCCGCTTGCTCAAGACCGTGGAGGGATGGCGATCCAGCATCTTCGCGAGTTCGGTGTCCGGCATCTTGCCGAGCAGGGTCTTCTCCCAAGTTTCCCAAGGCCGATGCGCCCCATTGATCATCGGGATGCGGTCCTTCATCCGCTTGTTTTGGACCGAAGCCAGCGTGCGTTTGAGTTTCTTGGCGGCAGCCCGATCCGGCATCGTGCCAAGGACAGCCAATTCTGCTTCCGTCCAGGCTTTCGAATCCCCGGGCGCCGGATCCAATCCCAGTTGCCGCCGTCGATCCCCCACGGTCTTATAGTCACGCTTCAGCTTCCGGGCGATCACCCGGTCAGATGCTGTCCCAATCAGGCGGTCTTCCTCGGGAGTCCACGGGCGTCGTAAGGGTTTTTTCAGGTCTATCCCCCGCCTCAAGCGATAGTTACGCACCGTTTCCACCGAACGTTTGGTCCGTCGGGCGATTTCGTTGTCATGAAGCACACCCAGCCAGGATTCCTCCTTGGGAGTCCAGGGCTCAATCTCATAGACAATGGGGATACCCTTGTGCGTTCGCCGCTGCCGCACGGACTCCACCGAACGATCAATGCGCTCGGCGACCGCCTTGTCCGTCTCACGCCCCAGCCAGCGGTCTTCCGCCGCTGTCCATGGCCGGTTGCCACTTTGGGCCGGACTCCTGGGACTCCTCTCATTTCGGTGTTTCTTCATGACCGGAAAGCAGCTCTCAATGCGCGGGAAAGCCGTCGACGACGATGTCCGTCTTGACAGAATTGGCTATATAACACTGTTCGTGGGAATCGTGGTGCAATTGCGCCTCCTCGTCGGAGGTCGGACGCTTCGCGCCACCATACGAGATCACCGGATGCAGCACGACCCGGCTGACCCATGGCACGCCACGACTGTTCTTTTCCATGGTCCCCACCGCGGAATCCTCATACCGGTCGATTTGAAACCCGCGCCGACTCGCGAGGTAAAGCAGTGTCAGCATGTGGCAACTGGCGATCGCGGCCACAAAGGCTTCCTCGGGATCGACACCGGCCGGATTCGACCACGGCACCGGCACCACATGTGGAGAGGATGATGCGGGCACCGTGACCCCGCCATCAAAGGTCCAGGTGTGTTCCCGCGAGTATTTGCCTGCGAGAAACTGCCCCTGGCCCACGTCCCAACGAATCGTTGCGATATATCCTGACATAAATATTATCCTTCCACTGGATGCCTATCCCATCGGATTCTCTTTCGGCTGGATTTACCTACGCCCATTCCCCGGGTTTTGACCAGAGGAATCCGAGGTTCAGCCGTGCAGGGAATATTCGTGCCCTTCGGCTGCGTTCGGTGGCTCGACCCTCTCGATCAGGCGCCAGATCACCGATTCAGGTACCGATTTGTCGCGGTTTTTGTTCTGTGCCAGGATCGTCTTCACCGGTGGTTCGAGGTAAATAATCTCAATGCGCGCGTTATAATCCTCAAAGAGATGCGTCCATCGCTGCCGCATCTGGCGCGTGATATTGGTCGCGTTAAACGCAAAATCCACCCCTGCCCTCAAGTATTCCCGGCACCGCTCCCGCGCCAACTGGATCACGCCACCCTGGTTTTCCGTGGGCTCCACCTCCAAATCGGTCCGGATCTCGTCGAGCGACACCACCGGCAGTGAACTCCGGTGACGGGCCAACCAAGTGTCCTTGCCTGCGCCGGGCAATCCCGAAACCAGGGTTACCCGGCTGCGAAAATCTTCGCGGGGAACATAATGGAGACTGCTGAGCCGCTCGCGAAAATACAGGAAACGTGCTTGCTCGTTGGCGAATGGATAAGGCCGCTCGAAACAGCCCTGCTCCTCGGCCACCAATTTCCACAAATGAAGGGTATCCTCCGGTCGCGTGGACGAACGGCACTCGCGGCCGCGATAATCAGCCAGCGCAAACAGGTACAACAAACGATTGTTGGCCAGCCACGAGAGAGTGATCACTTCCCGCTCCGGTTGACCCTTTTCCAAGAGATAGGGCGGACGTCCATGATAACGAACCAAGGAGACGATTTCCTCCCGCAAGGTGAGTTCACATCCTAGATCTCTCAATACCCGGCGTGCGATTTCCGCCCCGATTTGCGCGTGCCGTGGCGATCGGGTATGGCCCGATTCAGCGTCGAAATGCGTTGTCGCCGGTTTTCCGGCATCGTGAAACAGTGCCGTAAAGAGAAGCACCAACTGGTCTCGTCGGCTCGCCGCCGGCCATTCGGACAGGCGCTTTACTTCGCCGCAAACCTTTCGCGTATGAGCCACACATCGCCCTCCGCGTGCCACTCGGCATCCTGTTGGCAAGCAGCCATTAAACGCGCCCAGTCCTGCGTTTCGGCCCACGCGAGGATCGCCCCGTCAGCAGCTTTCTCAACGTCACCCCAGGTTCTCATGCCCAGATATCCGCTCCCTCCATCAATAGATTCGGCACCATGGCTCGGTGCTGCCAATGCTCGCTCTGCTTCACCTTTTCCACAAACTCCGGCCGGACCAGTTTGGCGCGCCCGGTGACAAACCCCTCAGCTTCGGTCCGCACATAGATGCCTTCCATAAGATTATCCAAACGACCCGTCATCGGGTTGTCAAACATCGCGTCGAAGGCTGAAACGCCAATCAATTCGGCCAGCGCCCCGGCTTTGACCGTCCCCTGGTGAACCACCGGAACCGTGTGAATTCCCGTTCCCTCCAGCATGTCGAGCCGCGTGGAGAGGTCGAAGAACCGGCCGGCGTCCTTGTCGTAAATATCGAATTCAAAGAAATAGTGAGGCAACGCCCGGTAGTGAACACTATGTTTCGCATAAAGCCATTCTCCATAGAGGATGAAAGCATCCCCCAACATCGACTCCAGGACCGGACGCTTCACTGACGTCCATTGCTTGAAGAGGTCGTATTGCGGATGCATGCCCTCGGTAATCTCGTGTCCGCGGCATTGCAACACCATGCGTCCCGCCGACGTAAAATGCAGGCCCACGTTGGTGCCGTCCACCTTCTCTTCGACAATCAACGAGGGATCGGCAATGAAAGCCTCGGATTCCCGAAGTCCCATATGCTTGTCGTCCTCCGTTCCCCGGGACCCAAATAGATGCGGGGTACGGGGATACTTGACGAAATCGTCGCGTGAAGCGCCCATAACACTACGGCGATCCTACCGTACCGGCCCGCAAAATAAAGAATCATTTGTAAACGGGTACATGAGTACGGTTTGGCAGATCGCATTTTACCATCCGGCTACTGATCCATTTGAACATGCCAACGTCGAAGTGAGGGCTCAACGCGTCGTGAACAGTTCCCAACGCTATTCATCACGCCTGCGGGTCAACTGAATGAAAAGAGTGACTCACGCGGAGACACGGAGGCGCGGAGGGGAAGGGGTAGGAGCGGTGACAATTAATCAAATACACAAAATGTTTATGGAGGTTGCCTGAATATGGGCTTTACCAGGAAGCCCGGGCGTTTCTAAGCCGCAATTACCTGTTTTCCTTCGCGCCTTCGCGTGAGATTCTTCCCCTTGGACCACCCAGAGGAGCCAGACTTCTCGATGGTTGCGGAACTCGTTATCTGTCGATTTTGAGCTTTGGCAATTTACGCGTAGATCAAAGGCTTCTTGTTTTCCACCGCCTGCGATAACGCACCTGTGCCCATCACGGTCAGAAGGTTCCCCCATCGCGAAATGTCGGCGGCAAAGTTGTCACAATCTCCCCTGCCTGCCATTACCGCTTGAATTTACCCTCCTTTTCACGGGTCAATTCCCGCACACGATTGTATGGACTCCCGACGTGACTTCATTCGCAAGGCCGCCTTCCTCGCGGCAGGTAGTGGATTAACCGGAGCCTTTCCTGCTTCGATTCAACGGGCATTGGCCATTGACCCACCCCCGGGCACCACCTGGCTGGATGCCGAACACGTGGTGATCCTCATGCAGGAAAACCGCTCTTTTGACCACAGTTACGGATCATTGCGCGGAGTGCGCGGCTTTAACGATCCCCGGGCGGTAACCTTGCCGGACGGCAATCCGGTCTGGCTCCAGACCAACAAAGCGGGCGAGACGTATGCCCCGTTCCGGCTAAACATCAAGGACACCAAAGCGACCTGGATGAATTGTCTGCCCCACACCTGGGTAGACCAGACCGACGCGCGAAACGAAGGCAAACACGACAAGTGGCTGGATAACAAAGTCTCGGGCACCAAGGAATACGCCCACTTGCCACTCACCCTGGGTTACTACAATCGCGACGATATTCCTTTTTACTACGATTTCGCTGACGCCTTCACAGTGTGCGACCAGAATTTCTGTTCGTCCCTGACCGGAACCACCCCGAATCGCCTGCACCTGTGGTCGGGAACCATCCGCGAAAAGCAGTCCATCCTGGAGAAGGCCAACGTTCGCAACGAGGACGCGGATCACTACACCGAGGTAAAGTGGACCACCTATCCCGAACGATTGGAGGATCACGGCGTCTCGTGGAAGATTTACCAAAACGAGATCTATTTACCGACCAGCCTGAACGACGAAGCCGATGGCTGGCTCTCCAATTTCGGCTGCAACCCCATCGAGTACTTCACCCAATTCAACGTCCGCTACGCCACCGCGTTTCGACGGCAATTGCCGGTGCGGGAGAAAGCGGCCGCCACCGCCTTGACCGAATTGGAAGCCAAGGAAAATCCTACGGACGCTGAAAAGAAAAAGATCACCTCGTTGCGTAACGACCTCGCGCACATACGCCAGGACCTGGCACGCTGGACTGAAGCCAATTTCAATGCCTTGCCGACCAGGGAGCAGAACATCCATCGCAAGGCCTTCACCACCAACGAAGGAGACCCGGCCTACGGCCGATTGGAAACGCTCTCCTATCACGACGGTACCACCGAGCGAACCATGCGCGTTCCGAAAGGCGACGTTTTCCATCAGCTACGCCAGGACGTCCAAACCGGCAAGCTGCCGACGGTCTCCTGGATCGTGCCGCCGGAGAATTTCTCGGATCACCCGTGCTCCCCTTGGTACGGATCATGGTATCTCTCTGAGGCGCTGGACATCCTCACCCAGAATCCAGAGGTCTGGAAGAAGACGATCTTCATCCTCTGCTATGATGAAAATGACGGCTATTTCGATCACTTCACCCCTTTCGTTGCGCCGCACCCCGATCATCCGGAAACCGGCAAAGCCTCGGCGGGCATAGACACCTCCGTGGAGCAGGTGCGGATCGAGCAGGAGCATGAACGGCAGAGGAAATATCCCAAGGCCTCCGGGCGAGCGGGTCCCATCGGGCTGGGATACCGGGTTCCTCTGGTTATAGCCTCCCCGTGGAGTCGTGGCGGCTACGTGTGTTCGCAGGTTTTCGACCATACCTCGATCCTGCAAATGCTGGAGAAATTCGTCGCCCACAAGACAGGCAGGCCCCTGCTCGAAACCAATATAAGTGAATGGCGCCGCACCGTCTGCGGAGACCTCACCGCCGCGTTCCGTCCTTATAGCGGGGAGAAGCTCAGCCTTCCCACCCCCGTCGAGCGGCAGGCGTTTCTAGGCTCGATTCACCAGGCACAATTCAGACCCTTGCCCAACGGGTTCAAAAAATTCGAAAAGGCGGAAATCGAAGCGACACGAAAAAATCCGGCCGCGTCACCTTGGCTGGCCCATCAGGAGCCTGGCGTCCGCCCCTCGTGCGCCCTTCCGTATGAATTGGCGGTCGAGGGCGCCCTTGGCGACGATCGCCGGTCGTTTATAATCCAATTCTCAGCAAAACGGGACCTTTTCGGCTCCCGGGCTGCGGGAGCCCCCTTCCACGTCTACTCGCCCGCCAAGAGCCGGTTACCGGGTCAGCCTTCTTCAACCTATGAAGCCGGACGCACGCGAGCCTATGCCGTCAAAGCAGGCGATCAACTCAGCGACCATTGGGTTCTGGAGGATTTCGCAGACGGCGCCTATCACCTACGGGTGCTCGGGCCCAACGGCTTCCTACGAGAGTTTCGCGGCCACGCCTCTGAACCGGCCTTGGAAACCCGCCTCGAACCGGCCCTCTCCGGCAAAACCGCCACCGGCGACGCCGTGCTCCATTTAACAAATCGCGATGCCAATCATTCCCTGGTCATCGAACTTGAAGACGCTGCTTATGGTGCTGGCAAACGCACCGTCAAGCTTGCAGCGGCTGGCACCACTGGCTCCAAGACCCAGATCCCCCTGGAACTCCGCCGCAGTCGAAACTGGTACGACCTCCGAATCACGGTTGCCGGTCAGGCAACTTTCGAACGCCGCTATGCGGGAAGGATCGAAACCGGGCATGAAAGTGTCAGCGATCCCTTTATGGGACGAGTGGTGGTCTAGCGTGGCGTCTCGCGATCAAATTGGACAAGTCGGCGAACGTCCGGGTTCAGGGCCGCGCCGAGTCGTCCCCAATCACACCACCGCGCGCAACAGGTCCCCGGTATAAACAGCATTGGGGAGGACTTCGCACTCCGCCCAGCAACCCGGACATTTCCGCACCCAGTCGCGTTGCGTGGAGGCGGGCTCGGAGAACCAGACATTTTCGAAGGTGTCCACCCGCAGGTTGCCGACCCGCTTCGCGTTGAATTGGCAGACCGGCACGTCGCCATTCGGGAAGATCCGCAGGTGGGAATTCAGCGCCACGCACGGTGGATTCGGGCTCGGAACACGGTCCCGCGCCACCAGGCGGCTCTTCACTCCGCGCCAGTAATAGCGCTTGGCCAGGCGATCCGCGAAGGCGAAATCATCGATATCCTCGGCGACGGCGTCGCAAAGTTCTCCGACTTCGGCTCCGTCCAAATCACCAAACGCGGTGAAAGAGCCGATCTGTGACGGCGCCACCCCGGCGTCAAGTTTCAGGCTATAGGTGGCACTGGCATCGTAAGCCAGCACCACGTTGACCTGGACTCCCAGTGGTTTCAAGAGGTCGCGCAATCCCTTATAGTGGCCGATCCCTTCCGCATCCACGATGGTTTGGTTGACCGACAGTTGAAGGTTGAGTTCCTTCTGCCTCGGGGCAATGGCTTGAACCGTGGCGAACGTCGTGGACCAGGCCGTGTCCCGGCCGCGCACTTGATTATGTTTTTCTCCCACGCCGTCCATGGACACCAGCAGCCGCAGGGGGAGCGACCGGTCCCGGGACTCGCACCATTCCACGATCCTCGACGTCAGGAACCCGTTGGTCGTGACGTGCAGGAAACGCGGTCGAAGCCGGCGGCGCACCAGGTCGGCAAGCTCGGCAAAATCCTTCCGGACAAACGGTTCGCCACCGGTCAGCCGCACGGCGTCCATGGGCGGCAACTGGGCGAATATTGCGTCTATTTCCTCCACCCGCAGGTCGTTCGGCGAATCTTTCTTCCAGCAATCGCACATGATGCACCGGGCATTGCAGGTCCAGGTGACGATATAGGTCAGGTAACGCGGGAGATTTACCTGACGACGGCGATTCCGGGCAATATCCCCGAGTATGGATGCGGCCTGTTTCATGCGGCGATCCGGTTGCCGTCGCCCACGAGTTCGCGGGCGGGCACGGAGGAACCCGGCAAGTGGCGTCGTATGGCGGCTAGCGCCCCGGGCAGACCGTTCATGCGATCGGGGCAGATTCTCGATTTATAGGCATCTACCTGGGCCAGGAAGCTGTTCAGCCGGCGGCCATCGAATTCCCTCATCTCGCACCACTCCCCGGCGCCGCTTTGGGCCAGGAAATGACCATTGATATATTGTTCGAAATTGCGTTCTTCCGGCACCACGAAAACCGCCTTGCCGAAATTCAGCGCTTCGCCAACCAATTGATTGCCCGCAGTGGAGACCAAGGCATCGCAACTGGCCAGATCCTCAATAAATCGGCGTTCATCGATGGCCTGAAACTGAAGATTCCCGGAGGAAGGCCGGGCTCCCAATCCGTAGACGCGCACTTCGCGCCCGGTGTCTCGCAAGGCGTCTAGCATGCGGTCGCTGGCGGTCCGCCTCCAGTAAGCCACCAGGTGCCCTTGGTTGGTGGATTCCGCCGCCACTATTTCGGGTCGCAGCATGACCCCCACCTGGGTTGTATTCCTTACGCCACGCCGCAAGGGTGGAAAATAGAACGACGACACCACGTTTTCCCGCTGTCCCTGAAAATACGCCCGAACGACCAGGGCCATGAACGCCGCGTGCAAGCGCAACTTCAACGGCAGGCTGCCCAGGTCATAGGTGGTCAGGAAATGCTGGTGATCGAGGCTTATAAATGGCACGCCGCAATTTTTCGCCGCCCGGGGCAAAGCAGGTTCAAAATCGGCAATGACCAAATCGGGGCGGACGCTTTCAATGCGGCGTCCCAGCATACGAACCAAACTGGGCAACCGGCGGGCAAAACGCGTAGCCGCAAATCCGGTGCGGGTAAAATCTAGCCGGTGTTCCGGTGTGTAATGAAAACGCAATCCCGCAATCCGCTGGACCCGGACCTCCGAGTCCTCGTAATGAGGCCGCAGGAATTGGAACGCGTCGCCGGAGGCGAAGAGGTGGATCTTATGTTCGTGGCGCAGACTCTCGACGACGGCCCGCACACGGGTCGCGTGCCCGCGTCCTTCCCCCGAGAGGCTGATGAAGATATTTGCCACGATGCAAAACCTATTCGCGGACTATCCATCCGCGGAACCGCGCCTCTTTACAATCGAGAAGGCCTGGTCCACCCGCATTTTGCCTCGCCGTGACCCTTTTGACGCAAAGCGCAGGCTTCCGGCACCGATGAGAGCCCATCCCAACCGCCCCATTTGGGGTTTCGCAACGTCCAATTCGGCAAGGAATTCTTTATTTCCAACGATCTTTGTGGCTGCATGGGGTCGAATTCGCCGCTCGAAGGCGGTTGCATTCAACAAGCGCATGCGTCCGATCCCGATTTTTGTTCTCGGCGTCCTGTTTTCGCTGACCCTCCTGCGTGGCGAGGCAGCGACCATTCCCGACCGTCCCGAGAAACTGTCCTATCCGTCACTGACCTTCGAACCGCCAGACCCCAATACTTACCGCGTTCCCCTGCACTCGGGTCCCGTAGCCTATGTGGTTCCTGATCATGAACTTCCGCTGGTGACGGTAAGTATCATGATTCGCACCGGCAATTATCTGGAGCCCGCAGGCAAGGAAGGTTTAGCGGGCTTTACCGGCTTCCTTCTGACGCGCGGCGGCACCAAATCGAAATCGGCGGAAGACTTGGAAGAACGTCTGGCCTTTCTGGCGGCCCAGCTCGGTTCTGGCATCGGTGACGATTCAGGCACCGTTTCCCTCAATCTTCTCTCGAAGGATCTGACAGAAGGTCTGGCCCTCTTGCGTGAAGTCCTGACTGAGCCACGCTTCCAACAGGACAAACTGGATCTGCAACGCCAGCAATCGATCCAGGGGATGAAGCAGCGAAACGACGATTCCGCTGCCATCGAAGGTCGGGAAGCCGAATACCTCGCGTACGGCACCAATTTTTGGGCTACCCGGCAACCCATCGAAAAGAGCGTTAACTCGATCCAACGCGAGGATCTGGAAGCGTTCCACCGGAAATGGATTCATCCCGGCAATTTCGTGGTCGCTGCCAGCGGCGATTTCGATCGTGAAGCGATGATTGAAAAGCTCGATAAGCTCTTCGCTGACTGGCCTTTCGCGGGTGAAATTGCCCCGCCCGTGCCGACCAATATCGCCATGGCTTCACCTGGCGTTTACCTGGTCAACAAAGATGTCAATCAGGGACGCGTTACCTTTCTATTGCCGGGTGTCAAGCGCGACGACCCGGATTATCCGGCAATCCTTCTCATGAATGATATCTTGGGTGGCGGAGGGTTTACCTCACGACTGGTCAACCGCATCCGTTCGGACGAAGGCCTCGCCTACAGTGCCTCCAGTGCTTTTCACGGCGGAGTTTACTACCCCCTGGCATTTAACGCTGAATTGCAGTCCAAATCGCGGACCGTGGCCTTCGCCACCAGCATCATTGTCGAGGAAATGAAAAAGATGTCTGGCAGCGCGGTCTCCGACGAAGAACTGACGACCGCCAAACGATCCTTTGTGGACACTTTCCCCGAGAATTTTAACACCAAATCGAAAGTGGCCGCGCAATTTGCACGGGACGAATATACCGGCCGGTACGCCAAAGATCCTTCCTTCTGGAAAAGTTGGCGCGGCCGGGTCGAAAAAGTCTCCAAAGAAGACGTTCAGCGGGTGGCTAAAGAACGGCTCCATCCCGACCAGGCGGTCATTCTCATCGTGGGACAAAAAGACGAGATTTTAAAGGGACATCCGGACCATCCGGTCAAAATTGCCGACCTGACTCCAGGCAAGGTTAGCGAACTGCCTTTGCGCGACCCGCTTACCCTTGAGCCCCTGCCTCCGTCCAATGCTCCGAAACCGGCTCCCACGCAATAGTCGGAAGACCACAAAACTAGCGAAATTCGAGCTTTTTTTGAGTCCGGCGAACTGGCCTTTTGCAACATCCTAAACTTGACTCCAAAGCCTATCCGTGTAACTGATGCGAGGTCAGTTCCGCTAGGCGTGACCCAAAAGGGCGGCAGCCACAAACCACGTTTTTGTCTGCGCAACATGTTACCTTTGGTTAATGACGAGGCGGTCGGACACTTGAAACAGGTGAAGCAGCAACTGAAAAACAATTGTATGAAGTTCCAACGACCCACGTTGAAAGCTCTGTCGTTCGGTCTTTTGGCACTGGTGGCAGCGATCTATTCCCAGCCATTGCGCGCCGCCAACGAATCCGATCGCGAGATGCGGACTCGGAACCGACAAAACTACGAAGTGATCGTCGGTGACTACTACACCGGTCGTTCACCTTACTTCAAAGGCAACGGACAGCCGGTCGAAGTGGCGGAAGTGAAGCCCGCCCCAGCCCCGGCTCCCAAGCCCGCGCTGCCTTGCTCGATCATCAACACCGGTCTGATTCACATGACCGAGACGATGCCGGCTGAAGCCACTCTCAATGAGCCTTTCACCTATGAGCTCAAGCCCATGGCGACCGGTTGCGCAGGCAACGTGGTGGTCACGGACCAGATTCCTGATGGAACCGAACTCGTCCGCACCGAACCCGAAGCTTCCGTCAACGGCAAGACCTTGACTTGGAATCTCGGTGACATGGATGCCGGCGAAAGCAAGACCCTGAAGGTGACCGTGAAGCCGATTCGCGAAGGAACCTTGGTTTCCTGCGCTACGGTTCGCGCCGATCCCCGTATTTGCGCCAGCACGTTCGTTGGCAAGGCTACTTTGACCATCGACAAGAGCGGTCCTGAAGTTGCCCAGCTCGATAGCGACGTGAAGTACACCGTCGTCGTCAAGAACACCGGTACGGCCATTGCCCGCAACGTGGTGGTGACCGACAAGTATCCGGAAGGCCTCGGCGGACCTGCTGAGAAGCAGTACCCGGTTGGCGATCTGGCTCCTGGCCAATCCAAGACCATCGAAGTGCCTCTTAAGGCGGCTAAGCGCGGTCGCTCCTGCAACTTGGCCGTCGCCTCGGCCGCCAATGCTCCTTCCGTCCAGGACGACGCCTGCACGCTGGTTGTCAAGCCGGGCTTGAAGCTGACCAAGACTGGACCTGCTGAGTCCTACATCAACAAGAAGGCTGGTTACAAGATCCTCGTCCAGAACATCGGTGACACCGATCTCACCGGCGTGGTCGTGACTGACACCGCGCCGCTCCAGACTAAGATCGTCAGCGCTCCTGGCTCGACTCTCGCGGGTAACTCCGCCACGTGGAATGTCGGCAGCCTCAAGGCTGGCGAAAGCAAGGAACTTGAAGTGTTCCTGACCACGACCCAACCGGGCCGGTACTGCAATACGGCAGTTGCGAACAGCAACGAGAAGCTGACCCAGACCTCCGAAGCTTGCACGCTCTGGAAGGGTCTGTCGGCCGTGCTGCTCGAAGTAGTTGATGATCCTGACCCGATCCAAGTCGGCGAAACCACCACCTACACGATCTCGTTCACCAACCAGGGTAACGCTGATCTCCAGAACGTGAACATCGTGGCGATGTTCCCGAAGGAAACCACACCGTTCAGCTCGGATAAGGGCACCATCGACGGCAAGACCGTCAAGTTCCCGACTGTCCCGACCCTCGCTCCGAAGCAGAAGGTCACCTACACCATCGTGGCCAAGGGTGCTGAAATCGGTGATAGCCGCATGAAGGTTATCCTGACCGAAGACCAACTGTTGTCGCCGGTCGTCGAGGAAGAGTCCACCCGCGTGTACTAAGACTCGCCTGAGTTTTCACGAAGGGCCTCCGCAGGGAGGCCCTTTTTTATTGCCTTCGTTGGATCGGGAAAACAGCAGGATATCGTCGCTCGACAATCAATGAGACTGGCGAGAAGCAACGGGCGGGCGTTTATCGCGCTGGGCAGTAAGAGTGGGAGCTGACGCGAAGTGGCCCGGGAAGAGGAGAAAGATTGGTAGGAGAGTCGAGCCGCAGCCGTAGGAAGTTCACCTATCGGTCGGCCGGAACCAGAAACGCCACCTCAGGTCAGTGGCCCTGTGGGAAAACTTCCTGGACTTTGCCTCGCCCCGAAGGATCAGCGTCGCGATTTCAAGGATGTCCGTTGTCGGGCAGAAAACGCAAGTGGCGCCCCGGTGGAGACGCTTTTGCGCACTGGCCGCTTGGACGATAAGGCGGAGGCGGCGAACGGAACTACTGCACGGTCTGCATCATGTCTTCCATGAGAGCCAAGGACACCGCCTCGGTGATCTCGTGGATGTCATAGTTCCGGACGATACGCTGCGCACTGCCATCCGGTCCCATGATGTCGCGGGTGCTGGCTTGTCCCAAAATCTGGGCGTTGCTCAGGCGAATCGCGGTCGCCTGAATGTCCGGAATACCGTAGGTCACGTCTTGGGAAATGCCCGCGTAGGTCACTGGGCGCGATGACATCAGGATCTCGATCACGACGTCCGCGTTGCCCATCAAAGCTTCACGTTCCCGGGCGGCTGAAGGGGAACCGGTAGTACCGAGAAAGTCTTGGATTGAACGATCACCTACCAATTGGGTCGCCACCCGTTGATCCACCAGCTTGGCTCCAGCCAATCGCAATGGGCGCCCAGCTAGGCGCTCGACGTCCCGAATCGTTTGACGGTCAGCCAGCGTTCGTTCGCTTCTCTCGGCCTGCTTGTACTCATTTTCGCCCGCGACGACTTCGCTGGTACCTTTTAGGGGTTGATGAGGTACGGCACCTGCCACGTTGCCCACCACGGTCACGGTCTGGCCCAATCCACCGTTGGCGTAGTTCGCCGTGGAACTCAGGTCCGACTTCAAATTCTCCGTCCGTTCCTTGCGACCGGTAATCTTTAAACCGCTGGTTTCGTCAATCAGTTCCCGATTCACGAAAACAACGAAACGCGGACCGCCCAATTTCGGGTAGCCTGTGCGAAAGCGATCAATGACCGCCTTGGCTTGCTCCGGGGATACCAAGGGAGCCCGTCCTCCAATGGGCTTTTGGTCGTAAACATAAGCGATGCTGCCCGGTGCCGGAGTTCCAGGAAGCGTCACGACCGGGGGAGGAGGGTTCACCATGGGTGTTTCCCGCGGGGGCTTTTCGCTCGGATTCGCACTGGGATTCGCGCCCCAGGCTTGGAAAACGAAAGCCGCCGCCACTGCACTGACAACCAAAGGTGAAGTTTTCATAACGAACGATCGACTAACGGTTATCTCAGGTGGACGAGACGCTTTAATGCGCCTCACGCACCCGGATGGTATAACCCTTCGCCTTGTCATTCATGGACGTGAAGCGAACGGTCTCCTGGGAATTCTCGGTCAAAATCAACGTTTGCCAAGGGGTCTCATCACCGGTGCTGAAGCCTTGGGCGTCCTTGAAAACGGATTGGATCTGGACCTCGATGCGGCGAGACAGCCGGTTGCGGACGTTGGCGGCCACCTCCAGGCGTCCGTCTTCCAAAATGCGTTCCTGCAGGCCACTGCACGTCACGCTGCGGGCGACACGATAGTCCATGTCGACGAATTTGCTCTTGTTCTCAAGATCGTATTTCGTCGTGTTTTTGGGCTCATAGGCCCCTCCACTGTGTCCGGTCACCACGGTCTGGGTGGCGCTGCTCGTGGCCTCAGCCACCGGACGACATCCCGTGGTAGCCAATACGACGACAGCGGAAACACCCGTGAGAAGGATCAATGATTTCATACGAAATTCAGCTTCGAAAAACTCCCATCAATTGTGGTCACTGACAAAAAGCACGGTGTCGCGCCCGCTAGCGACGGTAAACGTGAGGGGACGCGAGGCAACCACTCCACCGCCGGTGTCGACAAAATCGACCGCTGCCTGGTAGTTGCCGGGAGGCAGGCGAAAAGCGGAAAATCCCAGATATTGGGGCAAATTGTCCCATTGGCGGGTATCGGCCGCGGGCTTGGTGATCGAGCCCAAGACATTCAGTATTACGCCCGCTCCGACCAGTCCCAGTCCGATTTCGCCTCCTTGCCGCCCACCCGCGCCCGCCGCCACGGCACCCCCAATAATCGCCGCCGTGCCGATGCTCTGCGTGGTGTCCTTAAAGACGGCTTTGTTGGCCAGGATGTGGTCCATGACGCGGCCTCCCCGAGTGGAAGCCTGGTACGAAAGGTTATCGTAAGCTGGCGCCCGGAAAACTGTGCCACCCACACGAATATTCGCCGCCACGGTTCGAGAGCTGCCATCCCGAATGCGCAGTTCCTCGGAGTGTTCGCCGGTGGCGTATTTGGTGGGGCCATAACCCATCTCAGCGAAAACGAGGACGTTGGCCTGCGGATCATAGGCCGGTGGATGGATCATGCGGGCGTTCTTTTCGGCCCGTTTGTAAGAATCTGAACCGTCAGCCGCCAACTTGACACTGGCCAAACCATCCAGGTAATCGAGCAACACGTAATCGCCTTGGTACGCGTTCTCCTGGGCGTCGCTGTCCTCAACTTGGCCCGTTCGAAAACACGCCCGGGCATTGTCGGGCTCGCCATCCATCCAGTAAAGAATCCCGCGATAATAAAAAACCATCACCCGCTCATAGGGTTCGCCGCGAAAGGTCTTGGAAGATTCCGAACTGAACATGCTGCGCGCCTTGCGGGCTCCGGAGTCTCCGGCGGAAATGCCGCCCAGGGTCAGGATCGAATCGTCCAACAGCGCCTTGGCCTCGGCATAGTTGCCGCTCCGCATCAGCGCCGCAGCCTGGCGGTCGTTCACCAGGACCTTGTTCTTCAAAGGCTGCCCGTTGGCGGTCTTGCCGCCGCCATCGCTCGCGCAACCGGCGGCCAGCGCGGCAGCCAGGAGGCCGCAATATAGATAATTCAGCTTCATCGGGCAGGTGGGGTGCCGTCCGCGGCGCCCCGGCAATCGCTAGCGGTAGGCGGCGTCCTCCAGCCCCTGCTTCTTCACTTCCGCCGAGCCTTCCCAGATGATGTCGCTGGTGCGGACGTCGATCAGTTGGAAGCTATATAGGATATAGTCACTGACACCCTTGCTCGTGCGGGTGCTCATGCCTTCCAATTTGCCAGTAAGGAAAAAGTCCGCGCCCTTGAATTCCACCACGTTGGGATCGCTGGAACTGGTCACCTGCCCGGATTGCTTCAACTGGCGCTCTTTCTCGAGGGCAGCCATCCGTTCGCGCGCCAGGAAGATCACCTTGCCCGCGGCCTGCTCATTCAGCTGGGTACGGATGCGGGAT
>DATJII010000305.1:0-2898 GCA_035493435.1 Candidatus Limnocylindria bacterium
TCAAGTGGGATCAAACCTATGACGTGGTGGTCCTTGGCTCGGGTGCTGCCGGAATGCCGGCGGCGATCGCGGCGCGCGACGGTGGTGCATCCGTTGTGGTGGTCGAGAAGAATTGGGACGTGGGTGGTCGAGCCATCCTGAGCGGCGCCAGCATTCAATTGGGATGCGGCCACCGTTTGCAGGTGGAAGCTGGAGTCCACGATACTCCCGACCAGTTTTTCCTGGATTGGACTGGCTCGCGAGGCCAGGCGCCAGAGGGCATTGACCCCAAACGTTGGGGGAACGACGGTTGGAACCCGCTGGCCAAGACCAACGACAGGGACATCATTCGGGCTTTCGCCGACAATGCAGTTGATTCGTTCAATTTTCTGGAAGCCAACGGCGTGAAGTGGCGGGGCTTGGGTGGCATCCGCGGACCGGGCAGTCCAAATGTGCCGCGGCAGGCGAATGCCGCGCCGTGGCCCGATAAGTCGGGATGGATCATCTCGCCTCGACCCGGTTCCGGGATGGGGTCAGGGCTGATCCGGCCTTTGCAGAAGAGCGCCGAAGCCAAGGGCGTAAAAATCCTGCTGCTGCACCGCATGAGGGTGATTCACCGTGAGCAGCCCACCTCCGGGCGAGTGATCGGCATTACTGCCGAGATCGTGGACAAGTGGAATAAGCCCACGGGCAAAACGGTCAACATCCGGGCGAGAAAAGGGATCATCATTGCAACCGGCGGTCCGTCGGCGAACTATGATATCCGCCGCATTTACGATCCGCGGCTGACGGAGGAGTACTCCCATTGGGGCGCCCAATACAGCACCAAGGATGCCGATGGCGAACTGGCGGGCATGGCCATTAATGCCTCGCTCTGGACTGCTTGCAACCAGATCAACCTGGGCGACCGGCAGGTCGACAGGCCTGGCGGGGCTCTGGGTACTGAGTTCACCATTGGTGGCCGCCTAATCGATCTCGACAGTCCCATGTTCTTCAAGCAAGGTACGCAGGGGCTTTCCATGTCCGATTGGCAAAACGGCATCATGGTGCAGGAGAACGGTTTGCGCTTTGACGAAGAGACACTGCGAGGCAAGCCGCTGGGCTCGCCGGGATGGCGTAAGCACATTGACGCGGCACTGCAGTGGAACGGCAGTACGAAGCGGCTGAACGGCGGTGGCCCCATTTGGGGAATCTTCGACTCCGCCGCGGTAGAGCGTGAGAAGTGGAAGCTCGAGATGCCGTACGTTGATAAGAATGGCGGCTTCTTTTTCGAAGCTGACACCATTGAATCGTTGGCTCCTAAACTCGTCGCTAACAAATATTCCTCACGGCCCATGCCGCCGGAGGCTTTGCGCGCGACGGTGGACCGGTACAACTCGTTCGTGGACTCGGGGAAAGACACCGACTATGGAAAGCCGACCCCGATGTATAAGATCGAGAAGCCCCCGTTCTATGCCGCATGGGCCACGCCTCCGCTACATGACGTGTTCGCCGGACTGCGTATCAACAAAGATGCGCAGGTGATCGACGTGCATGGTCAGGTCATCCCCGGCTTGTATGCGGCCGGGGAATCGGCAAGCGGAATCTCCCAGCACGGGTTGGCCAAAGGAATTATTTTTGGCCGGCTGGCTGGAATTCACGCCGCCAAGCAGCAGGCGTCCTAAGGCAAGGCTTCAATCGCTAGCCGGTCATCCAACCTGAGGGTGGGATGCCCGGCTGGCGAACCCGTCCGAGCCACAAACTTCTACGATCACGCTGGAACAAGGTATACGGAGTTCCCTATGCCGAAGCTGGTTCCTGCCCGCAACACGCGGCGAATCGACCACGACATGGGAGGTAGTGGATGGTGACGAAGGAAATCGCTACGCATCAGGTGGTATTGGAGTTTGAAGAGCCGGTTGCAGCGGAGATTCCGGCAGGATCCGATCTCGTTCTGAGACTAAAGGTCTCGTGTTCCGCGGGCTGCGACCTCACCGGCGGCACAGTCCGGCTCATGTCCGGCGAGGAGACGATCCAGGAAGTTTCAGGCACCCGCCCCAACGAGGCTGAAGAGTCCGCGCTGAAGGTTCCGAAAGAGCTTGGCACTTACTCATGGACCATCCTCTTTCCGCGCCAGGAGGCCAATGGCGTGGTCCATGAGGAAGCTTCAGTACCTGTAACGTTCGCCACCAAGCCGCATGAAAGCAGTCTGGCAGTTTGGGATGTCCCTTCGACGGCAGTGACCGGCGAACGGTTCAGGGTCAAAGTTGGAGCCAGGAGCTCAGGAGCCTGTGTCCTAAAAGGGACAAAGGTTGACATTCTGGATACTGACGACGCCGTGGTTGGCAGCGGCCAACTCGGCGATACGCCATGGCCGGGTACGAGCGCTCTCTACTGGAAAGAGGTCGAGCTAACCGCTCCCGCCAAGGAGGGAATCGTGTCCTGGACGGCACGCTTTGCGGCAACGGATTCCGAACTGCCGCACACTGGAGCGAGAGTGCAGTTCGGTTTTGCGGCGGTGCTTCCGCCGGAGCACAGACTGACCATCAAGATTGTGGAGCAGGACACGGAGAAGCCCATTGAAAACGTGCAAATCCGGCTGGGCCCGTTTCGGTCCGCGACCGATGAGTGCGGGGTGGCAGAACTCTCCATGCCCAAGGGATCTTATGAGATGACCATATGGCACCCCAGGTGGGAGAGTCCCAGCACTCAGGTTGAAGTCTTCGAGGATGCCACCATCGAGCTGCGGAGCACGCCGGTTCCGGAAGACGACCCCGATGCTAGGTGGGCGTAATCCGCGTGCTGAACCCAGCCTGCCTCTTGTTGGTTGAGGAGTGCCTGCGATTTTCCGCTGCGGTGAATCTCTAAGAGATCACTGCGTCGGGGGAGCTGATGCTGGGGGAGTTGGCGGAGGATCGATTTTGATTTTGTTGAGCAGGT
>DATJII010000306.1:0-11514 GCA_035493435.1 Candidatus Limnocylindria bacterium
ATTGATCACAGATAGCTCGGCTCCGGACGGCGGCGGCATCATCACGCTGAGTCTGTCCGTACCTATAACCTTGGGCTCCGGTGACAGCGTGACGCTGCGCCCTGGGTGCGTGGGAAGCTTCACGCGCTGTGCCCGGTTCAATGCGCAAATCGGCTTTGGCGGATATCCCGACATGCCCCGGGCAAATCCCTCGGGCATTGAGGCAAACCAAAACGCTGGAGGATCCAAGAAATGAGCGATCGCAAACCCTACTTCCAATCCGAGGACCGCGTGGCGGCTCTGCGCGTGGCCGCCCAACGGTGGATGGGCACGCCCTGGTGTTACGGCTCGGCCGCGTGCGGCCGTGGCGTCGACTGCATTCGCCTGTGCGCGGAAATCTATATCGAGACTGGCGCACTGCCTAAGGGCGCGACGATTCCGATCCGGGGCTTTTCCTCGCGCAAGGTGGCGGCGGTCCACCAACGCCTGGCGTTCCTGGGCTCGTTCGCCCGCTTCGAGGGCGAGCTGCTCCCCGGGGACTTGATCATGTTCTCCGGCGAGCGGATCCATTTTGCGATCGCACTTTCGGCTGAGGAGGCCGTCCACTGCCTTTCTAATACTGGCGTGACGACTATTCGGACGGGGGACGCGGCTTTCGCCAATGCGCTCAATAGCATCTGGACGCCTATAGAGAGGGCCGCATGAGCGGATCGGTTCCCCAGGTCACAGACACGCCGTACCCGCAGCTCGTCGACGATTCCCAATTCTCGACGGCCACCGAACAGGTACCGGTGCCCTTGCTCGCCGGCGAGCGGCTCGTGGCCGTGACCTGGATCACGCCGGTCTACGGGCTCAAGCCGGTACCCAATAATTCAGGCAAGAAAGGCGGCGGAGATAAAAAGGGCGGCGGTGGTGCCGACACCTATGACTACTACGGCACGGTCGCCGGGGTGGTGTGCTTCGGCCAAGTCCTCGAGCTCATTGCGCTTTTGGTCGATGGCGGTGTGGCGTGGCCGCCGGCGAGAGGCCCTTTCGTGGATGGGACAACTTATAGCGCCGGACAAATCGTCTACCACGAGGGAATCTTCTACCAGACGTCGACGTCCACCACGGCCACGCCGCCGGCCGCGCCCTGGAGCCGGTTCTTTTTGTCGAGCAGCTCGGCCAACGGAGATGGCTATACCACCATCGCGGTACCCAAGGCGGGCAACTTCCGCTTTTACTGGGGCGCGGCCGACCAGAGTCGCGACGCGTATCTGGCCGACGCCACCAAGGCGAATATCGAGCATCCGTCCTATGCACGGAATTGCTATATCGTCGCGGAAAATTGTTTCCTGGGGCGCGAACGGCCGGCCGCGTGGAATCTGCAGGCAATCGTGCGCCTGGCTCCGGGGCAAACCATCGTGACTGGAGATGCGGCCGGTCTCGAGGACGGCCAGGCCAATGCGATCGCGTGGGCCGCGTGGCTGTTGACCGATCCCGTGACAGGGTCCGGGTTAGACGCGACGCGCTTAGACGATACGAGCTTCCAGGCGGCCGCCGAGGTGTTGGCGACCGCCCCGGATCTGACGGGCATCTCTCCGATCCTTACGGGGCAATCCACCATCCGGGGCCAGGCGAGTGACGTGATCTCTGTCACCGACGCCTGGCTACGGCACAATGCGGCCAGCGACAAGATTGAGGCCGGAGTCTGGACGCATGGAGTCACGCCCACGGATTACGTCACTTTGACCATCGATCACTTGGTTGCGAATCCTCGGATTACCCAGCAAGGCTGGGTCTCCGCGAAGACGGCCGCCTCGGTGCAATTCCCCGACCGGGAACGGCTATATAAGGATTCCGTGGAGGCCGTAGGCGACCAGCGGGCGCGCATGGCCACCGGCGAACCTCGCACCCAAACGCTGGACCGGCCGGCCGTCACCAGGCGCAGCCAGGCTCACGCCCAGGGCGCGGAATGGTTGCGAGTGTCCGGATCTCCCCAGCTCACCATCGAGCTTCGAGTCCGACGGGCCTTCGCCCTGGGGACGGCCGTGTCGGGCGATCCTTTCGAGAATGGCGTCCGCCCGGGCGACTGGGTACGTCTCGACATCGATCCGGAGCCAGGCGGTGTCACCACGCTGCAGTTCGCCCGGGTGACTCAACGGAGCATTCCTCGCACGGGCGATATAACCATTACGTGTATTGCCGACGTCACCCAAACGCCGATGCGATACACCCCGGTGCCAGGCTACCAGCTTCCGGACCTGGCGACCGCCCCGGCGATGTTCCCAAACTATAGGTTGATCGAATGCCCGCCGCCGCTCGCCGGCGGCAAGGTGGCCAACGTGCTCGCCCTGGTGCAACGTCCGGCAACGGACGATGGCCACCCCGAGGCGTCGGTCCACGTGGCCGCACACCTCATTTATGATTCGCCGTTCGATTCCCTTTCGGAATTCCTCCGGGTGGGAACGCAGCCCTTTTTCTGTATGCGGGCAAGCCTGACGGTGGATCTCGATTCCGAAGCGGCGGGCGGAGTGGATGAACTGCCGGATTTGAACGAGGACCAGTTGATTGATGCCAGCGTGACGGCCTCAATGACCGTGGATCTGAACACACCTTATACGGATGGATCCATTCCGCCTGGCTGGTACGTGGGAGCCACATTCACCTCCGGTGCCGAGACCGCCCTGGTACTCGACTCCACGGCTCCCGACGTCGACGGCATCGTGACGTTGACTCTGGACACGGCTGTAACGGTCTCGGCCAGCGATTCGGCCAACCTCTTTGCCAGGCCGCTTATCTTGGCTGCCGACCAGCAGGTCGATGCGATCTGGTCCCAGGGGCAACCTGGCAGATCGGGCGCAACCAACGATGATCTCCTGCTGTTCTTGGTCTCGATCGATTCCGGTGCCGTGGAGGAGTCGGACGGGGTAGCGGTCCTTGAGGTACTTTCGATTTGTGGTTGGACCGCCCTGGACGATGGCACCCATTCCATCCGGGCTTTGCGTGGCCGTCGTGGCACCCAGCGAACATCCTTTGTGGCCGCGAATACCGAGGCTTGGGTCATCCACCGGGACGGCCTCCGGCCGATCTTCGTCGCCGACTTCAACCGCCTTCGGACTCAGCGCCGTTTTGACCTTACTCCCGACACGGCCGTATTCCGGCTGCAGCCGGAGGATATCAGAAGCGTGCGTCGCGTGGAGGATTGCGAGCCGGACATCTCGTTCCAGTGGCCGCTCAATTCGCTGTCGGTGCCGCAGTTGACTTGGATCGATCCTGGCAACACGAGTTGGCCTTACGTGTTCGGTGATTCCTCTGGGGGCAACGTGAGGTTTGTGGGCCAATGGAAGGACGCGGACGGCAACCTGACGCACGCGGGCCTTAGCTACAGCAGGGACGGCGGGGCGGAAGTTTTCGTCGACTCGGTAAAGCTGGTCGACGCGGGCGAGTACACCTTCGACCGGACTGTGTCCTTTACGGATCCCGGAACCTACACGGTGTTTGCCCGGGCCGGAGATGCCAACCAGCTCGGGATGGCCGTGTCAGTTGAAGTGACCGTCCCAGCCTTCATGGGAGACGTAGCCGCGCCGATCTTCATCCTCCCACCCGGTGGTGCCGCCGGTCTGATTGGCATGGGGCCATTCCTCATCCAGATCCAATGCGCCACCGTGGGGGCGAACATCGCCTGGAAGGTCGTCCCGCAAAACGTGAGCCCGGATGCCATTGGCACGATCACAACGACGGGAGGCTGGTCAACGCCAGCGAGTGGAACGATCCAAGTTTGGGTGCCTACCATGAGTCGCCTTGCCGCCCAGGCGGTGGTGTCGGGAGTCTACAGCCCGGTGTCCATCCTCTTCATCCCGTACCGGCGGTGGTAGCGCGGCACTGCCGCGTAGGCGCGGCGGCGCTGGCTGGCATCATGAGAGAGAGCTTAACGCCCCATCCTTTTCTGACCATGTCAGAGGCCCGGGCACAAAACCCTTTTCAGACACTCTCGGAACCCTTTTCATTCTTTTTTCGCGGTTACCAGAGGCTTGGTTTTTGAGATAGAGCAGACAGATCGAAGCCAAAGGCTTCCGATCCTAGCATAGATCCTCCGTAGGAACGCATTATGACCTTACCCGAAGCCTCTCGCCGTTAGGCAGGGCTCGACGGAGTCTCTCCCTCCCGGATTTGGCGGACATGCCGAGTAAGCTGAGACAACCAGTAGGAGCCCGGCCCTTCTGGTCCTTGTCCAACTCGGTGAGTTCCAAAACCCCTAATTTCTGGAAACGGGATTGCGTCAATCCGTTCCCCACGTGGGTTCCCGTTTGTCGTTGGGAGCTTTGAAAGCCATACTTGAGGCTCACATGCGATTACTTGTCGCGGTCACGGGTGCCAGTGGTTCGCTGTACGCGCAGCGGTTGCTTGATTCCATCGACGCCACCGTCCACGAAGTCCATGTCGTCCTCAGCCAGTATGCGCCGGCGGTTTTGGAAACCGAATTGCCGGGTGGGCTGAAGCTGGCCCCCCAAGTGACCTCGCATAATGTACGTTCCATGAACATCCCGTTCGCGAGCGGATCGAATCCACCGGACGCCATGGTGGTGATTCCCTGCAGCATGGGAACCTTGGGGCGAATTGCCCACGGATTGAGTTCCGACAGTTTGCTACGCTGTGCGGACGTGATGTTGAAGGAGCGCCGAAAGCTGATTCTGGTGCCTCGGGAAACACCCCTCAGCCTCATCCATGTGAAGAACTTTGAACTGCTGTTACAGGCGGGAGTGACACTTTTGCCCGCAAATCCCCATTTTTACACCCGGCCGGCCACCGTACTGGACGTAGTGGATACCGTGGTGGCTCGTGTGCTGGACCACCTGGGGATCGAGCATTCCTTGCGCGTGCGCTGGCAGGAAGAGGCGGAATAGGTGATTCTATCGCCGGTGCGCATGGTTAACCCAGTTGGAGTGCTGCGGTTGTGGGGCTCTTTTGTCAAAGTGTCCCACACTGTCTTTGCCCTTCCGTTTGCGTTGTCGGCGATGTTGTTGGCTGCCCGGCCCAACCATGGCTGGCCAGGATGGCGCCTGTTTTTCCTCATCGTCGGAGCCATGGTGTCCGCTCGCACCTGCGCCATGGCTTTCAACCGGATCGTCGACCGGCGTTTTGACGGGCTCAATCCCCGGACGGCGGGCCGACATTTACCCTCCCGACAGATCTCGCTGGGCAGCGCGACAGCCCTGTGTGTCCTGAGCGCGGTGGCCTTTGTGGCCATCGCCTTTGGTATCAACCCGCTTTGCTTTTACCTATCGCCGGTGGTGCTGGTGGTGGTCTGTTTCTACTCCCTGACCAAGCGCTTTACGGATTTTACGCACGTCTGGTTGGGGGTGGCCCTGGCTTTGGCGCCCGTCGGCGCATGGCTGGCGGTGACAGGTCGATTCGAATGGCTGCCCCAAACCAATGGCCATTTGAACCTCCAGCAAAGCAGCCTGATTCCCCTCGTTCTGGCGGTGGCAATCGTGTTCTGGCTGGTGGGTTTTGACATCATCTACGCCACCCAGGATTACGAATTCGATCGGCGCCAAGGGTTGCATTCGCTGGTGGTCCGTTGGGGTCCCGGCAATGCCCTGAGCGTGGCGTTTATCGCCCACCTCATCATGTGGATCATACTCGCGCTGTTTGGAATGCTGGCGCAGTTCCGCCTGGTCTATTGGATGGCTCTGATCGTAATCGGTGCCTTGCTGATGATGGAACATCTGTTGGCGCGGCGGCGCGATCCCGCGTCGATCAACGTGGCGTTCTTCAAGCTCAACGGTGTCGTGAGTATCGTGTTCCTCGCGGCGGTAGCTGTAGAGGTCACTTGCCCGTGGTTCCGGCTGCACTTGGCACCCGGAACCCGGCTGTTCTGATTCTTTCCAGCAGGCTTTGGTCAGAAACCTTCCATGCCGATCACGCGGAGGATTTCCTCGATGGAAGTCTCTCCCCGGAGCACCCGACGGAGCCCGATGTTCCAGAGTGTGTTCATGCCCTGGCCGATGGCGACTTCCTGCAGTGCCTTGGTCGGCAGTTTTTGGAGGATGGCGGCGCGGATGACTTCATCGACCAACAAGCTCTCAGTCACCGTGACTCGACCGCTGTAGCCCGTATGGCTGCAAGCAGCGCAGCCCATTCCCCGACGGAAGTCGGTATCATGCAGTTCCTGCGGCAGTGACAGGATGACGCTGTCTTCCGGTCGATAGCTTTCGGTGCAGACGGGACAGTTTTTACGCACGAGGCGCAGGCCCAAAACACCGACAATCGCGGACGAAAGCAGGAAGGGCTCGATCCCCATGTTGATCAAGCGCGCAAAGACACCGGCGGTGCTGCCAGAGTGGATGGTGCTGATGACCAAGTGACCCGTCAGGCCCGCCTGGACCGCGATGTTGGCCGTCTCGGCGTCCCGGATTTCGCCGATCATGATAACTTGCGGGTCCTGTCGCATGAGGGACCGCAGCGCGATGGGATAGGTGTAATCCCGGGCGGGGTTACATTGCGATTGGGCGATCAACGACAGGTTGAACTCCACCGGGTCTTCCACCGTGGCGACGCTGATGCTGGGGCCCGCCCGTTCGATGATATGGCTCAACGCCGCGTAGATCGCGGTCGTCTTGCCCGAACCAGTTGGGCCGGTCAGCAGGATCAGTCCGGTGGGACGCGTAAGCAGGGTCTTGAGACCAGCGAGCGTCTCCTCTTCCATGCCGAGCGTGTTCAGATCGAAACTTCGGTTCGTTGGATCGAAGATACGGATGACGATCTTTTCGCCCCGAATCGTCGGGAAGGTGGAGACGCGCAGCACAACATTCCCCGCTTCGGGAAACGTAGAGGCGCGGCCTTCCTGGGGAAGTTGTGTTTCGTGGCCGATCAGGTTGGCCATGACTTTCAAACGCCCCGCAATCTTGGGGAGCAAGTCGCTGGGCAGGTGGACCAATTCATTCAGCACGCCGCTCAGGCGGACGCGGACGGCGATGCTGGATTCCCACGGCTCGATATGGATGTCGCTGGCGCCGGCGCGCACGGCGTCAATAATCACGCAATCGACCAGGCGCACCGTGTCGATGTCGGCATCGGAGCTGCAAGATTGCAGGAATCGGATCGTCTCACTCATGTTGTCGTTACAGGGTCACAGGCGTAAACCAAAGGCCATGGGACAGGAATCCACCTGTGAATGGCCAGCATAAAAATTCGGACCTTCGCCGCCAGGCTCCCGCAATCCCTTCTTGCCCAACGAACTCCATGGGCAGGGCGCTTGAGCGGCTGGCGTAGTCCGGGAGGTGGGACAATGCCCGCCGCCCGCTGTTCAGTAAAAGGGAATTTGAAGCCGAGGTAACGCCCTTTCTTATCCCGGTCGTCCAAGGATAACGTTGGACTGCGCAAAAACTTAGGCTTGAGCGCGGGATGTTATTGGCTCGCGTATAATATCACGATACCGCGCGCGCCACCGCCCAGACACATACCGTGTCCGCCCCCAAATCCTTCAAAACCGCAGCCACCGCGCTGGTGGTGGCACCGGTGGTAAGGACGTCGTCCACCACCACGATCCGGGCTCCCGGGATTTTTGTTTCAGTGGCGGGCGCGAAGGCCCGGCGCATATTCGCCAACCGATCTTTGCGGCTTAGTCGCGCCTGTTGCTCGGTGGGCTCCACCCGTTTGACCCAGCGTGTTTGCAGGGGAATTTGCAAGGCCAGGGCTAATTGACGTCCCAGTCGTTCCGCTTGGTTGAACTCGCGCTCACGTTCCTTCACCGGATAAAGTGGGACCGGAACCACTGCATCCCACGCCTGTCCCTGCAATTCGGGCAGGGCCCGCTCCAGAAGGTACTGGCAAAGGAAGGGTTCGAACCAAAGTGCCCGATGATACTTGTACCGGTGAATGGCTTCGCGTATCGCGCCCTCCGCCACCGTGGCGCCTCGTGCGGAAGAAAAATCCCAAGGCTGTTCCCGGCAATTGGAACAAGTGTAGTCATGGGTTATCTGGCCTGCGGCGGGCAAACCGCATACCGCGCAAAACGGCGGTTCGATGAACTTCACACCGTCGCGACACGACCGACATACATAGCCTTCGGTCGGTTCGGCTCGATTCTCTCCGCAGAGCTGGCAAACGCTCGGATACAGCAAACTCCAGCCCGCGGAAATTAGTTGTGGCCAGGTCGGGAGCGTCATTTTTGGCGGACGCGACTATCGGAAGTGAGCCACCCTACCAGTGGAACTACCGCCAGCAGGACGAGCGTCGCCAGCCAGCCGTCGATCAGTTTTTGAGTTCCCCAGATCCAGACATCCGCCAACGGTTCTCCACGAGTCAGAAAGGCGAAGGATTTCACCCAGAAGATCCAGCCGGCGTGGAGGCCAATGGAGAACCAAAGAGTGCCCGTGCGTTCCCGCGCCAGAGCCAATGCCCAGCCGGCAATCGTGAGATTGAAAAAGGCTGGAACGAGTTCGTGCCAATCGAGGAATCCGCCGCACATCTGCCCCAGCACCGCCAGACCCGAGGTCCACTCGATCGTTCCCTGGAATTGCACGCGCTTGAAGAAGTGGGTCAGCGCGTAGATCAGGGCGGTCAGGGTGGTGGCAGTGGCAAAGCCCCATTGACGTCGCAAGGGAGCGAACAATGCTCCCCGGAAAAGGAGTTCCTCCAGAGTTCCCGCCGCGAGGGCGGCAAGGGTGGCATTGAACACGTTGCTCCACCATTCCCGTGCCGAATGATCGAAGTCCCATGCCCGGCCATGTCCCAGTGTGACGACGAGGGCGGCTCCCAGCAGGGAACTAAATCCGAGACCCAACCCCTGTCCAAGTTGCTGAGCGGAATTGGGCCGCCAGGCAAAGCCAATCTCGGACCAGCGTCGGAGGTTCAGGGAGCGAAGCAAAGGCCACAGCCCCACCAGCGCGAAGAAATAAAGGGACCGATTGACGTACCGATGAAAGGGAGAGCCAGCCAGCCCTGAGCCCGGCGCCACCGCGTTGACCGCCCGCCAAAGCCAGGGAGCCAGGAGCGCCCCGCCGATAAATACCACCAGGAAGTAGATTCCCAAGGCCCACGCGCTTCGGGCACCAGAACCTTTCAATGGTCCGGGAGATTCGGTGGGAGTGGAAACGTCAGTCGGCATGATGTGCGCGAGTGGATGGCATCATCGCGGCTGCCGGGGCGGGGGTCGAGTCACAATAGATTGTTCGGTTTTGCGGACGGCGTCTGTAGAGTGGAGAAAACACCGATTGGATGACCGATATTGAATCCATCTCGCCGCCTCAACCGGGTCGATCCGATGACCCCACGACGTCGCGAACTGATGAGGAGCTATTGCGCGTTTATGCGGAAACGCGCTCGGATGATGTGTTCGGCGAATTGGTGACCCGGCACATTCACTGGGTGTTTTCGGTGGCTCAACGCCGATTGGAGAATCGCGCCCTTGCGGAAGACGCCACCCAGGTGGTCTTTGCCGCGCTCGCTCGTAAGGCAGCCAGCCTAGGATCACGGGTGGTCGTTTCCGGTTGGTTGTTCCGGGCAATTCGGTTCGCCGCCCTGGACGCGCTCAAACTCGAAACCCGCCGATTCCGCCGAGAACAGGAGGCCTCCCTTATGCAATTCGATCAGCCAGATGGCGATCTCGAAGCAACGCCGGACGCCGCCTGGCGGGAACTAGCCCCATTGGTGGACGATGGTCTTGCCACCCTGGGCGAGGCGGACCGGCTGGCGGTTCTTGTCCGTTTCTACGAACAAAGGCCCTGGCGGGAGGTGGGCGAAAGACTCGGGACGACCGAGGATGCCGCGCGGGTACGTGTCCATCGAGCCCTGGAAAAGCTCCGCCGTTTTTTGGGGCGGCGCGGTGTTACGGTATCATTGGTCTTATTGGGCGGCGCGTTGCTGCAGCACTCGGTTCAGGCGGCTCCGTCTGGTTTGGTTTCCGCGACGAAGGTCGGTGCCATTGGCGGGGGCGCCGTCGGAATGAAAACGGCGACCGATCTATTGTTGCGGCGGCTGGGATGGCAGGCCGCCCGCCGAATCTTGTCCTGGGTTATGGCGATGGTATTGGTGGCCACGTTGATATTTGTGTGGGGTCGCAGTACTGGGCTCATAGGCAACCCGCCAGCGACAACGGTATCCATAGTCGAGCTGGCTTCCTTTCTTCACGCCATCGACCAAGCGTTCATGGATGGAGATCCGGCGGGCTTTGTCGCCCAAATCCATTTTCGCACGCCTGGGGATCGGCAAGACGAGGCCTTGATTCGGGAATATATCTCGCAGACCGGGATATTCCGGCGGCAGGTGGGGACCGCCTTCGGTGAAACGTTCGTCACTTATTATATCGCATTGGACGAACTGCTCGCTGGTCGCACACCTATGACGGAGCCGTCCGACGATCCAGCTCGCGCCATCGCGTCGTTTGCGCAAGACCGGCCCATCCGCCTTATTAAGATCGGCGGCCAGTGGAAATGGGATTTCTTTGCGGGGTTCCCCCCAGCTCAGTGGAGCCAGCGGGCCAACGTCCTCCAGCGAAAAACCGAAACGTTGATGCGCCTGACGGCAGCCATCAAAAGCGGGACGTTGAGCAATCTTGCGGACACGTTGGACGCGTGGCGAAACGACTCGCCGTGAGTTTCTGTTCGGTTTGCCGTCCGGTGTCGGTCTTCCGGGTGATATGTTTACCCGTTGGATCACTCTGGTGATAACCCAAGGCGCCGTACTGTCAGCTTTGGCCGCGCCGCGCATCACCGCCCCTTCCGCCCCGCAAACGAATTCGGTGAGTCCGGGTGCCAACCTGACCCTCAAAGTCATGGCTTCGACTGCCAGCCCGCCGCTTACCTATTCCTGGCATTTGGACGATATCGAGCTAGGGTTCACCGGAAACTCCCTGGTGCTTACGAATATCCAGGCCAAGTCCGCCGGCACCTATAGCATACGGGTATCGGACCTCGACGGATTCACCGACAGCAATCCCTTCATCGTGGACGTGGACTCCACCTTCACGAAAGTTACCGCCAGTCCCGTCGTGAGTTCCGGCCAGTCTGCCGGAGTGGCGTGGGGGGATTTCAACAATGACGGCTACCTCGATCTCTTTGTCGCTGGAAACCCGATCAATTTGTTTTCCAACCGTACCGACGGGACCTTTGCCAAAGTCCCCGCCGGTGTGATCCCCGCAGTGAATTCGAATCAAAGCGCGGTTTGGGGCGACTACGATAACGATGGCTACCTGGATCTCTATCTTTCCAACGGTTCGTCGATGTTGTTCCACAATCTGGGAGGCACCAAGTTTGTCCAGGTCACGACCAACGGGCTGGGTAAGGCAGGCAACTATGGTTTTGGTTCCTGGGCGGATTACGACCGCGACGGGAACCTCGACCTGTTTGTGTCGAGTGGATTCACCAAGGCCGTCAACACGCTTTTTCACAACCTTGGCGGAGGCGTGTTCGCCAAGGACACGAACAGCATTGTGTCGCATGACGTGCCCCAGTATTCGGAGGGGGTGTCCTGGGGGGACTACGACAATGACGGTTACCCGGATCTCTTCATTGCCAATGGACGCGACTATAATAATGGCGGAGCCCCGCA
>DATJII010000307.1:0-11663 GCA_035493435.1 Candidatus Limnocylindria bacterium
CGTTTCAGCAAATCCACCCCCAGCTCATCCTCCAGGTTGGACACCTGCCGGCTCAAGGCCGGCTGAGCCACGTGCAGGCGAGTCGCGGCCTTGGTGAAGTTTAATGCCTCCGCAACGGCAACGAAGTATCGCAAATGGCGCAGTTCCATGGTCGGGATCCATTCTTTCAAAACGACCTCCTGACCCGCAAGACCGTAGAGAATAGATGCGAATCAGTCGGCCAAGGTCCGTCAACGAAGCAAGCTCCTCCTGGTTGTCTGCGTATACCTAACCCGTTGGCCCAGCCCGGGAGGACAAGGCTCCCGACGAGCCCAACAATTGGAGGGAAGATTCGCCTCGATGAACGGCCTAGGTATCGGAGCGCAAGGCTCGGTTCGGACTATTTTCTAACGCATCACGTTTCATTCCAATAAGTTACGCTTCTTGCGCGAGGCCACTCGCCGTTAGTATGGGCTCGTCTGGTGCCTCGCCCTCCCGGGCTGGAGTTGCCTTAAGGTTTGCCTCGACCGACGACGATCACTCTAGTTTCCAGAGCAGGTTTATGCTACGCACCCTAACCGGAGTTCACTTCTTTTTCAAATGTTCCCGGAGCGCCTGTCCGGTATGCGATTGCGCGCATTTGGCGACTGTTTCGGGTGTCCCCGCCACCATCAGGCGGCCACCCTGGTGGCCACCGGTAGGGCCCAGATCGAGCACCCAATCGGCGCACTTGATGACATCGAGATGATGTTCGATCACCAGGACCGAGTGGCCCGCCTCAACCAGACGCTGGAGGCAATCGAGCAGCCGTTGAATATCAGCGAAATGCAGGCCGGTGGTCGGTTCATCAAGGATATAGAGATTGTGGCGACCCCTGCGCAACTTGCCCAGTTCGGCCGCAAGCTTCACGCGTTGCGCCTCGCCACCGGAGAGAATCGTGGCGGCGTGGCCGAGTTCCAGGTAGCCAAGGCCAAGCTCATGCAGGGTTTCGAGTTTCCGGACAATGGTTCGCTGATCCTTGAAGAAACTGACACTTTCCTCGATCGAGAGCTTCAGCACCTCGGCTATATTGCGCCCTTGCCAGGTGACTTCCAGTGTCTCTTCGCGATACCGGCTGCCTTTGCAAGCGGGACAGACAACTTCCACGTCCGGCATGAAAGACATCTGTGTGACTATGGCGCCATCGCCAGCGCATTCTTCGCAACGCCCGCCTTTGACATTAAAACTGAAGGTGGCCGGACCGAAGCCACGCTTCTTGGCTTCGTCGGTCTCGGCAAAAAGTTCACGGATCGCATCATACACGCCGACATAAGTGGCGGGATTCGAACGTGGGGAACGCCCGATCGGTGATTGGTCGATGTCGACAACATCGTCGATGACTTCGTGGCCGTGCAAGGCATCGTGGGCACCGGCCATGATACGGCTGTCATAACGCATCGACGCGAGCTTTTGGTAGACGATGTCGTGCACCAGCGAGCTTTTCCCCGACCCGGAAGCGCCGGTCACACAGACCAAGACTCCCAACGGAATATCCACGTCGAGATTCTGTAGATTATTATGTCTTGCACCACAAACGCGCAGGGGCGGGCTCTTGGATACGCGGCGCTTCTTTGGAACTTCGATCCGCTTATCGCCACGCAGGTAGGCCCCCGTGAGGGACGAGGGATCGCCCAGCGCCTTGGCCGGAGGCCCCTGCGCCATCACGTGCCCACCGTGGATACCTGGTCCCGGCCCAATCTCAATGAGCCAATCCGCGGCGCGGATCGTATCCTCATCATGCTCCACAACCACGACCGTATTGCCCAAATCGCGTAGTCTTTCGAGCGTGGCGATCATCTTCGCATTGTCTTTCGGGTGTAAGCCGATGCTCGGTTCGTCCAGTACATAGAGCATACCCATCAGCCCGGAGCCAATCTGGGTCGAGAGCCGGATGCGTTGCGATTCGCCTCCGGACAGCGTGCCGGATCGTCTATTTAAATTCAGATAGTCCAGCCCGATGCCGATCAGCAGCTCCACCCGGCCGTCAATTTCGCGCAGGACCGTCGCCGCGACGGCGGTTTTATCGGCCGAGAGGTCGAGCGACCGCAGCCACTTCTGCAACTCACGCAAGTGGAGATTGCCCGCCTCGGGCAGCGTCTTGTCTCCCACGCGGACCAGGCTGCGAGTCTGGCGCAGCCGTGCTCCCCCACAATCCGGGCAATCGTAGTCGACCATCACTTTTTGCAGATACTCCTCCATCCCGTCGCGACTCTGGCCCTGCTTGCGATACCACCGGTAGTTTCTTTCGATTTGCGGAATGACTCCCTGGAACGACATCTTCTTGCCCGAGTGCTGCTCTCCCTGGCGGGCGCCGGGCGGCATAAGTATCTCGATCTTTTCACCTTTGGTGCCCTGGAAGATCAAGTCTTTGACGGTCTCCGGCAGTTCCGAAAAAGGTGTCTCCAGGCTGAATCCATAATGCTGGGCCAGGCTATGAAGCCAGCGTCCGCCCCAGGCATTCTTGTCGTGATTAAAGGCTTCCTTCACGATCGCCCCGTCGCCCAGACTCCGGCTTGGATCGGGCACCAGTAGAGTTGGATGAACGCGCTTCGAGGTGCCCAAACCTCCACACGTGCGGCATGCCCCGGCGGGATCGTTGAAGGTAAAATTGCCGTGGTGCAGGGTGGTGGAAATCAGGTGATGCTCCGCACAGCCAAAGTCCTTCCAGAATTTCTTGCGTTGGGCGTCCGAGAGCCCATCGGCATGGAAGGAGAAAAACCCGTCCCCCACCTTGGAGCCATGCTCAATAGCAGCGAGTACGTGACGATCTATCCCTGGCCCGACGACAAACCGATCCAGGATGGCCTCGACAAACGGGTGTTCATCGTCGCCGAGTTCGAAGTGGCTTCCTAGATCGCGCTCGACCCCGTCCACCCGCACCCGGCGGTAGCCTTGCAGTCGCACCTGCTCGAAGGTGTGCTCCCAGCTCTCGCCAAAAATCTCGAACACCGGAGCGCGCAGTTCCACTGTCGTGCCGGGCGGTAGTTGCAACATGCGCTCAAGCATTTGCCGGGGCGAACGGGTCGCCACTGCTTCCTGGCAACGCGGACAATGGGGCGCACCCAGCGTCGCGTAGAGCATGCGCAGGTAGTCCCACAGGTCGGTCATTGTACCGATGGTGGAACGCGGATTATTGCCCACCGTCTTCTGGTCGATGGAAATAACCGGCGAAAGTCCCTGGACGAAATCGACATCGGGCTTGCGCAACTGATTCACAAAGCGCTTCGCGTACGCGGACATCGACGCGAGCAAACGCCGTTGTCCTTCGGCATAGAGCGTATCGAAAGCCAGCGACGATTTGCCGGAACCCGAGACGCCGGTGATGATCACCAGCTTGTTACGGGGAAACTCGACGGTGATATTGCGGAGATTGTTCTCCCGCGCTCCCTGGATCAGGAGCGTCGTCCGCATCGACTCATGTTGCACGGGCTTCATCGTGTTCCAGAGGTGGCTTGCCGTACCCTTGCGTCCAATGCTGACCGATTCAAGATTACTCTTCCTGCCAGAGATAGGCCGGCTCTTCGACCTCCACCCGGCTCAGTTTGGTAAGCGCGAAGGGGGCGGAAAATTTACCCACCTGGCCTTTGGTTTCCAGCCACTCGCAGGCCGATTCCAGATGCCAGGGGAATAGTTGCGAATGCGCGAAATAATCCGAGAGCTCACTCAATGGGACTAGTCGCTTTTCCTTCTTTAGATAGCGCAATACCGGTTGCAGTCGGAGGTCGGCATGTTTTTCCAAATAGGCCTCAAAACCGGCGATCTTCTTTCCGAGCCGCGATGCGGTGCGCGAGCCCTTGAGTAAATCCAGGTAAAGCTCCTCCATAAGCGCCGGTGCCAGTTGCAACGCGCGAGGAATGATCAATTCCTCATGCACTTCACCCGCGACGATCACCTCCGCGGCAGCCACGCAATGCGCGCAGCAGAGCAATTCCTGGAAGGTTAGATCGAGATCCTTTTCATCCTCCAGCAAACGCCGGGCCTGTCGCAACGAGTGGATAAGCCAGGTCGTGGCAATGCACAACTCGCGCTCCTGGTCCTTGCGTGCCAGGGTATCCGCCTCTTCAAACCACTTCACCAGCGCGGGATCGTTGGAATAGATCAGCGTTCGCCGGGAAAAGAAACTGTAGCGAAACGACGTCCGCGCCGAACCTTCCACCATGCGTTTGAAGCGGGTTCGCGGAACCAACTCCACGTGCAGATTGACTCCTTCCTCCACCAGCGTGCGAAAAATACGCGGCTCCTCTCCATCGACCCGCAACCGCTTGGTCACGCCATCTTTTTCGATCAGCCACAGCCCGATCGCATCCTTCCGCCAGATCGTCTGCTCGGTCAAACTACCCACCAGCACCGCCGCCAAAAGATTGGGGTCTTCCCGTACGCGCTCCAGGAACAGATCCAGCGCCTTTTGGAATCGCTTCAACTTCTCGGTCCGGTTCATCCTATCTTCAAAGCGAATTTTGCCGCATTTGTAAAGCACGGCCTTGATCCCCGCTCACCAGTGGGCACATCTTATTATCGAGGGTCCCGGTGGTCCTTCTGCCCCCTCACCCTGGCCCTCTCCCCCGAAAAATCTAGGCGGCGAGGGAATCAGTGGAGACACCAACGAAGCGAAGCCTCATCCTTCGCCCCCTTGGGGAGAAGGTTGCCGCAGGCCGGTTGAGGGAGAAGGCGTACCCATTGTTTCAACCGCATCCCACCCACGAGGCAAAGATGCGCCCCTCATCAGTACGCGTCCAGGCTTCGGAGAATGGACCTCGAAAGAGAAGCGGACACTGCAACCGTCCAGACCTACCTTTTCCCCACTGTCGCTTTGGGTGACTTCGACGTCGTTTTAGGCGCCGCAGTGCCCTGGGCCTGGAGTTTGTCCTTCAGTTCGTCCACGGTCTTGCGCAGTTCCCGGCTTTCCTTCTGCAGGTCCAAGACCTCCTGGCGCAGATTCTTGAAATCATCCACCGGCTTGCGCACGGCCCGGAGTGTCGTCAAGGCGCCTTCGGCAGCCTTGCGTTCGGGACTTTCCTTGCTGGCCCGGGCGAAAGTTTGCAACACCGCGATGGCCTTGGTATCGCCCAGCGTTCCGAGTGCCGACATGGCTCGCGTGGCGACGTTACGCTTCAAATCATGAACATGAGCCAGGAGGAACTCGCGGACCTGATCCTTCTTTTCCTCGTTCCGCGCGAGATATGCGAGCGCATCGAGCCCGCTGGCAAACGCCCGGCCCGAGAGCCCGGCCCCATGCCCATCCAGCCGGTCGAGCAGGGACGTTATATAGGCAGGATCATCCTGCTGGCGCATTGCGCTGATGGCAGCTTCGGTCAACCGGTCCCGGTAGGAATCTGTGTTGAGCAGGCGAACCAGGGTGTCCTTCGTCTCGGGCTTGGCGTACGGGGCCAGTCCGCGCACCGCTTCCGCTATAATCATCGGATTCTTCTCCTTGGTGAGGACGTCGCGGACCGAGGTATAAGCCGTCTCACGATAGAACCCGGCGATCGACGACACCACCCGCAAGCGCACACGCGCATCGGGCTGGGTGGTGGAAGCGAGCAAGGCGTCAAAGGCCTCGTCGGTATGCATCTCCGCCAGCGCCGAGGCGGCCATCTGGCGAACGGCGAAGAACGGATCCTGGTTCAAGGTTTCCTTCAGCATCGCAACCACCTCGTGTCCTCGATCCTTGGACAGTTTTTCCACCGCCAGTAACCGGCCCATCATATCGGACTTGTCGGCCAACTGCGTCCGGCACATCTCACGGGTCAGGTCAAACTTGATGACGGCCAGCAGGGTATAATCCGGATCGATCCTGATGCCCTTCGGGGCGGCATCGAACGGGAAGAAAAAGTCCTCTTCCTTTTCGTGGACCCGGATCACCTTGTCCACCGGACCAGCCGCTCCCTTGAAACGAAGCGTGAGGGGAAAATCAAATAACAGCACCTGCGCACTGACCTGTTGGGCCTGGCGGACGGTGACCTTGGCCAATTGGGTTTTCTCGTCCCAGCCATAGGAAACCTCCAGCTCGGGATGATGCGCGTGATAGACCCACTGGTCGAAAAACAGGTCGAAGGATCGGCCCGATAGTTCCTGGACCACCGCGCGCAAATCCTCGGTGTGGACGTTTTGATACGCGTGGCGGGTCAGGTACGTTTTGATCACCTTGCGATAGAGTTCCTCACCCAACTGCGACCGCAGCATGTGCAGCACCCAGCCGCCCTTCGGATAGGCCAGGTAGCCAAACTGGTTCATCGGATCGCCATAAGTGCGATTCACAATGGCAGTGGTGTCGTTGGCCTGTCCGGTAACGTTCTTCGCGTTTCGATAAAGCTCATACAGCATCGAATCGCGCCCGTTTTTATGGCCGTCGTAGAGCACCTGGTAATAGGTGGCAAAACCTTCATTCAGCCAGACATCGCTCCAATCGCGGCAGGTTACCAAGTCGCCAAACCATTGATGGGCCAGTTCGTGTGAGACGAGGGATTCGCTGTTCTGTATATTCTCGGTGGCCTCGGTGAAGAGTGTCGAATCGGTCAGGGTCGTGGCGCTGGTATTTTCCATGCCGCCTTCCACGAAGTCGTTGACGCAGATCTGATAGTACTTCGCCCACGGATAGGGAACCCCGGTTTCCGCCTCAAAGTAGGTCATCATGTCCTTCGTGTCGCGGAACGACGAAGCCGCCTGGTCGATTTCCGATGGCAGTGTCACGAAAGCGAGGGGAATGTCGCCGTGCTTGTCCTCGATCTGCCGGAACTGCCCAGCCGCCAGCGTGATGAGATAATTGGCATGCGGCTTTTCCTGCGACCAATGAACCGCAACCAATCCGGTGGCCGGATCTTTTTGTTGGGAGAGCAGGCGACCATTTGAAATGACGGTCATTCCCTCCGGAACATGACAGGTCACTTCAGAGGTCAACTTTTCGTTCGGTGCATCAAAACACGGATACCAGTTGCGGGAATCGATCGCCTCACCTTGCGTGAAGAGATGGGCTTCGCCCGGCTTATAACCCATTTCGGGGGTGCGAAAGTAAAGACCCTTGGTCGGTTCGGCTGAGTATTCCACTGTTACGACGGATTCGCGGTCACCGGAGAGCGGCGACGCAAAGGTGATCACGAGCTTGCCATCGACCGCCTGCCACGCCCGGATCGGCTCGGTCGAGGTCACCGAACGGATGGTCAGGTCCACCGCGTCGAGTTTCAGTTCCGAGACCGGCTTTTGGTTGGGCTGGAAGCGAGTCTCCACCCGCCCGACAATCGTCCTGGCTTTGAAATCCGGGGTGATATCGAGCGCGATGTGCTTGATCCGCACTTCCCGGTCAGGGGCGTAACTTCGCGGTCCGGCGGGATCGCCCGCCGCAAAGAATGAAGCGGTTTTGAGGCATTGCGCGTCGGTCTGGTCTCGCTCATCGAGCGAGATATCCGCTCCCAACAAGGAGCGAGAAAGCAGGAGAGCTACCAGCAGGGGGCGGCAGGTTTTTTGCACCGGCGATAGCCCTAGCAATCGCCCGCAGCGACGGCAATGCATTTCAACCAAGGCCGTGCTACTCCCCTTCGGAGGCGACCGCACGCTCTCCGTCATCCTGAGCAAGGCCTTCCTGCTGGCCAACGACACCAAAATCATGGACTCCAGCATCGTCAGCCAAATTACGCGGAAATGAGGGATTCGCTACGTCCCTTGCCTCGAATCCATGCTGGTTGTGGCTTTCAATCATCATCGACACGCGTGTCGCATTTTTGCCGAATCCCCCGACCTTCGAGAAATTTCAATCCACTATTGTGAAACTGCGAAACTGTGATAATGTGTTTTCGTGAAGAACATCACGATCTCTCTGGATGACGAGACGTATCGCAAGGCACGCGTGGCTGCCGCTCAGCGGGATGCTTCTGTCTCCGCACTGGTCAAAAAATATCTTCTGACCCTCACTGAAGAGGAAGCTCCTGCTCCTCGAAACTTGAAGCAGGAACAGGAGGCGCTGCTCGATGCCATTTGGAACAAACATCCCAAGTTCACCACTCGCGAAAACCTTTCCCGCGAAGCCCTCCATGAACGTCCATGACCTTCATTGATACGAACATCCTCCTCTATGCCATTTGCCCCAGCGCCACTGAACGGCTCAAGGCCGAGAAAGCGCGGGAGATCCTTCGCCGGGACGACCTTGCGCTCTCAGTCCAGGTGCTACAGGAGTTTTATGTTCAGGCGACCCGTCCCACCAGGGCACAACCCCTTTCACACGCCGAAGCGACCGCATTGATCGAGTTGTGGCTGCGCTTCACTGTCATCGAAGTCTCCGTGTCGGTCATGCAGGCTGCCCTGCATCTCAAGGACCGCTTCCGAACCTCTTACTGGGATGCCGCCATCCTAGCCGCCGCCAATTGCGCGGTCTGCCACGAGGTTCTCTCCGAAGACCTCAATCCCGGCCAAACATACAACGGCGTACGAGTGGTCAATCCGTTCTCCTGAATCCCATCGCCTCCAGGAAGCGAAATCCCATGGACTCTCGTCAATGCCCCATCGGCAAATGCTCCTCCAAATACCGCGTCAATGTATCGTAGAGGTGCGGGCGGGTGTTGGCACCCTCACTGATGGCATGGGTCCGGTTCGGATAGGACATCAGAGAAAACTGTTTGTTCTGCTTGATCAGTTCGTTAACCAGCACCTCGCAATTCTGGTAATGGCAATTGTCGTCACCCGTGCCATACACGAGCAAGAGGTTACCCTTTAACTGCGAGGCAAAAGTGATCGGCGAACCGTCCCGGAATCCCTCGGCGTTGTCGGCGGGCAAGCCCATATAGCGCTCTTGATAAATGGTATCGTAAAAGCGCTGGTTACTGACAAACGCAATAGCCATGGCCGTTTGGTACAGATCCGGATGACGAAAGATGGCGTTCAAGCTCATCGACCCGCCACCGCTCCACCCCCAGATGCCCACCCGCTGCGGATCCAAATAGGGCCGCTCATGCAGGACTTGGCGAGTGGCCTCCGCTTGGTCGGCAGACGCCAGAATGCCAATCTGCCGATAGACGCTCTTGCGCCACGTCCGACCGCGCGGGGCCATGGTCCCACGATTGTCGATGCTCATGACCACATAGCCCTTTTGCGCCAGCAGGCAATGCCATAGGTAATTTCCCCCGCCCCATTGGTCCGTTACCGTTGTGCCCGCAGGCTCGCCATACACATGGAAAAATAGGGGGTAGCGCTTCGCCGGATCGAAGTCCGGCGGACGAATACACCACGCATCCAACGCCACCTGATTGCTTAGATTCACCCGGAAGAATTCGGTCGGGCACGGCTTCAATTCCGCCAGTTTGGCCTTTAGGCTCGCGTTGTCCGCCAGCACCCGCACCGACCGATGTTGCGGCAACCGCACCAAGTCCACCACGGGCGGCTCCCCAAATCGCGACACCGTGTGAAAGGCCCAGTGGCCGTCCTTGGTGAAGTTATACGAATGCGTCCCCGGTTGGTCCCCCGGCGTCACCCGCTCGACCTTCCCGCCGCCGTCCAATGGGGCGCGATAAAGATAGCGCTGGGTCGGATTGTCCGGAGAAGCGATGAAATAGACGCAACCTTGCACCTGATCCACCCCGGCAATCCGGATCACGTCATAGTCTCCCGGCGTCAGCAGCGTCGGCGATCCGTCACGAGCATCCACCGTGTACAAGTGCCGCCAACCGTCCCGCTCGCTCAACCAAAGGAAGCGCTTTCCTTCTTCGACCCAGTGCCAGCCTTCATCTACGTCCACCCAAGCGTCATCCCGTTCCGTCAGGGGAACGGTAAGATCACCCGACCGGATGTCCACGCTGAACACTTGGTTGGTGTTCTGGAGGCGATTGAGCCGCTGGAAAATCACGCGCCGCGAATCCGTGGCCCATTCCATCTGCGGGATATAATGATTTCGCGGATCACCCGGCGGCCGTAACCACCGTGTCCGCCCGCCGTTCGCCGACACCACACCCACGCGGCACGCCGAGTTGGTCTCGCCCACCTTCGGGTAGGCATAGGAGCTGATCTGCGGATAGAGCGAGTCCGTGTTATTGATCAGCTTGAATTCGCGCACCCCGGAAGTATCGAACTGCCAGTAAGCGAGGTATTTGCCATCGGGACTCCAGCGGAATCCATTCCGTAAATCGAACTCTTCCTCGTATACCCAATCCGACGTCCCGTTGACGATCGTGTCCGAGCCATCGCGGGTCAATTGTGTCACCGCCAGGCCGTCGAGGGATTGGACATAAAGATTGTTCCGACAGACGTATGCCACCCGGGAGCCGTCCGGCGACAACTTGGCGAACATCTGCGTCGAAGGAGCCGCCTTGCCGCCGAGCTTTTGCAACCGATGCGTCTGCCTGTCGAAAACCCAGTAATCACCCCGGCTGTTGGTGCGCCAAACGCGCTTGGTATTCGTGAAGATCAACACCCGCCGCGTATCCTCGGACCATGCGTAATCCGCGATCTTCAACGAATGGGTCTCGCCCGCTGGCGTCAGGTCCGCCGCAGTGACCAAGACCTCGCGACTTCCCGATTCCGGCTCATAGCGTACCAGATCCTTCGCATCCTCCGTGCCGGCCGATTTCTCCAATGTCGTATACCCCGAACCGTCCTTCAACCACCGTGCCGGCCCCCATTCCTGCGTCTTAAACTCATCCTTGCCAAAGATGCGCTCCACGGTGAGCAAAGACCGATCCTCCGGCTCAGCAGCGATCAAGGGATCAATTGCCCAGCCAAGAAACAGGACGAGAACCAATCGACGTGCGAGAATCCGGCAGCAGGGTTTGTGCACCGACGTAGCCCTAGCAATCACATGGAAGCGCGGCAACCTATTTCAGCGCCAACAACGGAATCTTCCCATGGCACTTTTAAGACCGGCCCTAAGGCTGATCGAGGCATTCCAACCGGTAGTAGCGCGCTTTATCCGTGGCCGGTGGCAATGCCTCGGATACAGTGGCACCTGTTCCCATGATATTCAAGCCCGTGATCCAGTCCGGAGAGGCGAGGTCCGCCGCGCCTTCGATGCGGTAACTCTCATGCACTCGGGTTAGAAATTTCAGGGACAATTGATTGGTTCCGGATGGATTTTCCCCGCCCTCCCGAACAATCCGCAAACTTGGTCGATAGGGTCCCAGAAGCCGGAAAGGACGCATCTGTTGTTCTTGGGAACCAGTAGTATTATTCCCTCACCCTTGTATCTGGGAAATATACTGTCCCGCCCAACTTCCAACACCCGAGTCGATGATATTTCGTCGCTCCCACCTCGCTGTTCACCAGGACGATCTCCTTGACGGTCCAACACACCGGTTCAACCAGGCTGGAAGTCAATTCCTTTTTGTCGTAGAGCAGGGTCAGATGTGGAACCAATTTTGAAGTCCGGAGATGATACTTCGCAAACTCAGAGCGTAGCATCCCATGCAGATGCCGATTCCGTCATTTCCGCGATCGTCGCCCACAAGGACCTTCTGAAAAATGCTCCAGTGGGTGCCGGCCGTTTCCCGACTTAGGTTACTAGAATCCCCAATCAACTTGTCGGAGGCCAAGTGACACCCGCCAATTCGGGGGGCAGCTGCTTCGGGTCGGTGGGATAAAAGGCGGTCATGTCGGTGGGAAGCGGCAGGGTTTCTTCGGGGCCGCTGATGATCAGCCACACGACTTCGCTGTCGGTGTCGTTGAAGACT
>DATJII010000308.1:0-17060 GCA_035493435.1 Candidatus Limnocylindria bacterium
CGGCCATGCCTTTCTCGACAGTGATGGTGTTCGTCACGGTGCTAGTCTCCTAACGACCAAACTCAGCAACGGTCTCGGCGGCGGTGTTGGAGTGCACCGGGCGAACCCGTACACCGCGGCATTCATACGCTCGACGGACAAGCCGCTCACGATAGCGGCCCGGTTAGGCGTTCGGATTGCCATCTGCCCGACAAGTAACCCGGTTTCGGTAGTCCTGCCACAGACCGAAGTTACTCCGTGCCGCCTCAATGGAAAAGAACTCTCCTTCCTGACAGTCAATGCCGCGAAGCTTAAGCCCCTCCAGCAATCGAGCAACCGTCTCCATCGCGCAGGTGAAGCAAGAATCCGTCGCAAATTTCTTTCGCACCCATATTAAACTCAATGCAGAAGTCCGGCTGCTCCAACCTGCCCCAAGTCGGGTCTGAGAAATCTACGTCTGGAAGAATCTGATGAATCCGAGCAATCACTTCAGAACGATGTCCGAGCGAGCAAGGACGAAAATCATCGGAAATCTCCGAGACGCTCGTAACGTCCTGCGGAAAGTCTTGGATGCTGAGGTCCCAACTCATGGTGCGCGAAACCATTTAACCATCAAGCTCAGCGGCCGCCCCTGCAGGGGCGGCGGAGCCACCGAACGCTCTCGAACTTCCACGACGCCGGAGAATCCGTTCGCAGGAGCGCATTGGCTAATCCTCGCAATAGAAGGTCGTTCCGCGCTTGAAGAGTATGAACCGCAATTTCATGGCCTGGTTCTGAATCCGTGAACCAGTCCTTCCTTGCCGCTGAAAGCGAACAAAGGGTTTTAGCCGGGTTTCAGTGGAGTTCGCCAGAATTCTGCCGGAGTAGCGCCTTCGCTCACCGGGTTACTGACACTTTCACTGACAGTTGGCTATTCAGTGGCATTTCAAAAATGCCGCTTCGCAAAGGCTCGACGCGAACCGCTCTTGAGATACCGTTCAAACGCATTTGCCTTCTCACGTTCACGGAACGCGATGGCATTCTTGATTTCCCACGGGGTGAATTTTGAAGTGTGCGGGACTCTTCCGGCATTGTGCTGGGCAAGGCGCTGCTGGAGGTCTTCGGTGAAACCGGTATAGACTTGATCGGGAAACGAAATCGATTGGAGGCGGTAAACGTAGTAGAATTGGGCCATACGTGTGCCTGGGTGGGAAGCCCTCCTTCGCTGAAGCTCCGGCGGGCAGCCTCCACATCGCAGTGCTGGTTTATCCTCCGTTTCTTTAAAGCTGGCTCGCCAGCCGTAGCTCGATTCTGATCGAGCGGAGGCTGGAGGCGAGGGTCGGAATCGAACCGACGATGAGGCTTTTGCAGAGCCCTGCCTTACCACTTGGCTACCCCGCCATACCGATGGGCGGACAGAATAGAAGCGTCACCCCGTATCGGTGCAAGCTGTATTTGCCAGCATTTCACAAAACCGCTATTCCCTAGGCCCGACGACGCACGAATCACCCTGGCATGCTCTTTAACCCCCATTTTTGGCTTTCTTCGCCGCTTTTCATGGTCCTCGGGATCTTCCAGATCTGGATGGCTATCGACGCCGCGCGCCGCCGAGAATGGGTCATGATGGTCTTTTGCCTGCTTTTTCCCGTCTGGGGCGCTGGGTACTACTACTTTAACTACTATCGCGGACAAGGGCCCGCCAGCGCCCTCACAGGCTTCGAACTGCCCGGTGCCGGGGACCGCCGCCGGATCAAGGAGATCCAGACCCAGATCCACCATCTGGACAATGCCCGCAACCACTTCGACCTCGCGGACATCTATTTCCGGCGCGGCGAATTCGCCAAGGCTGAGATCAGCTACCGCGAATCGCTCACCAGGGACCCCAAGGACATCGATGCCATGGCCCACTACGGGCAATGCCTCCTGCGCATGAACCGGGCGGCCGATGGCCTGCCCTTCCTGGAATACGTCCATTCCCAGCAACCGCGCCACGAATACGGCTACACGGCGATGGCCTTGGCGGAGGCTTACGCCGCGCTGGGCAAGAAGGATGCCGCTATGAAGATCTGGGAGCGCGTGCTGGAGTCCAACACCTACGCCCGCGCCCGGGTCCAATACGCCGGATTGCTCCTTGAGAAGGGTCAGAAAAAGGAGGCGCAGGAACAGCTTCAAGAAGCCATTTCTGATTTCGAACACGCTCCTCGCTTTTCCAAGCGCCAAAGCCGCCCCTGGATCCGCAAGGCAAAAGGTATGTTGTCTTCGACCCGCGCGTAACTGGACTTCAGACTCGTTGCGTCAAACGGAAAATCCGTCTCCGGCGCGCCGCTCAGTCATCGTCGTCATCACCTTTGCCACCGCGGACAAAGATCGCCCGGACCGGCGCGGGCATCGGCACGTCTGGGCCCTTGATGGAATGCCAGACGACCCGATTGAGTTGGAGATCATCAGCGGCATCTTCCTTTTTGAAATCCATCTGGGCTGAGAGATCGGCGCCCCAGGCGTTGGTAGCGTTCTTTTCCTGAAGATCGACGTGAATCGGCAGGCTCTTGAAGGGCCGGAGATCCGGTTTGCCTTGGAAAACCGAGAACATGGGCTGGGCCGTTTCGTCAAATTGACTCATCGGTTTAAGGCCGAGAATCAGCTCCATGGTCCGCAGCATCGAGCAGGTGGAATACATGGTGGAATCGTGGGCCCGTCGTTTCACGTAGGGGCTGACCACGTAAGCAATCGAGCGATGCGCATCCACATGGTCGGAGCCATTCTGGGCATCGTCTTCGAGCACAAAGATCGCGGTCTGTGACCAAAACTTGGAATGACTCACAGCCTCCACCACCCGACCTAGAGCCAGGTCATTGTCCGCCACCAAAGCCCGAGGCGTTAGCTTGCCCACTGAGGTTCCATAGGTGTGATCATTGGGCAGGCGCACGATCTGCAACCGAGGCATGTCCCCTTCCCGCTCGAACCGGTGAAGTTCTGAAATGAACCGGTCGGCTCGTTGGGCATCCGGATAATCCATGTCAAACGAGCGGAACCAGGGGTCGAAATGCCCTTCCAACGCGGGGACTTTGGTGCGGCACGGATCGTTGGTGGTGGCGCCATTCGCGATAAACTCCCCGTAACTGCGGTAGGAAACACCCGCCTGTTTGGCCCGATCCCAGAGGTAACCGTTGGCAGGGTGGGCGACCGGAAAACTGCCTTCGCTCGGATACGGGATTTTGCTGCGGCTGTTGTGCCCATAGGCCAATGGCCAGAGCTTTTCGACAAAGTCCGTGGCATAGGCCCCAGTGCTCCATTCATGCCCGTCGGCACTGACCTCGCCATCGACATAGAAATTGTCGAGCAACACGAATTCTCGCGCCAGTTGATGATGATTCGGAGTGATGTTCTCCGGGAACAGGCAGAGCTGGGCGTCGCCGTTGCCCTCAGGCATGTCGCCCAGCATCTGGTCGTAGGTGCGGTTTTCCTTGATGATATAGATAACGTACTTGATCGGGCTCGGATTCCCAGGACGGGCGGGAATAGGGTTCTCACGTCCGCGTTTCGCTGTCGCGGGATACGACGTCAGCGGCGGGCTGCAGCGCAAAGTCGCCGCCGTCCAGGGCCCCAACTTTTCGGTCAATCCCTCGCGTTTCTCCGGCAATTTCAGCAACCCCACCGTCCCTTGCAACAGACCTCCTATATATTCGCGGACAGTCTCGGGGGTGTCGCGTCCCGGTTGGGGACCGTTGCGGTTCGCTTTTGAGATCAACCCTTTGCCATTGGCCACCAACAAAGTGCCGCCCGTGGGCGTCACCCGCACCGAGGTGGGATACCACCCCGTCGGAATCAGTCCCAAAGACGAGGAACGGCCCGGTACTTCGACATCAAACACCGCCACGCAATTGGCCCCGGCATTGGCCACGAACAGCGTGTGTTCGTCCGGCGACAACGCGAGGCTGTTGGGTGTGGCTCCGGGAGCGTCGTCAGGGTGCAACGCCGCGAGCAAGGTTTCACTGGCGCGGGCGGCATCGGTGTCGAGGACGGTGACGGTGTTGCGATTGGCATTGGCGACAAAGAGCCGTTTGCCGTCGCGCGTAAGGAGCATCTCGTTCGGATGTTCCTGGGTCGGCCAGCGAGCGGTAATGGTCTGGCTGGCCAAGTCGATAACCGCAATCTCCGCCCGTCCCCACAAGCTGACGTAAAGCCGGTTATGCGCTACGTCGAGGACACAGCTATAGGGCCACGGGGCGTCATCGGGGACTTGTTCCTTACGCGCGGCCGCCCGTTTTTCCGCTGCCGCCAAATCGGGATCATCCGACAGCTTCACCTCGTTCACCGGGATCGCCTGCGCCCCGGGTGTCAGCGGAAGGCGCCACAGTGGCTTGCCGTTCGCCAAATCGACGGCCACCACCGACATCCCGAAAACCTCTGTGACGTAGGCACGTTGTCCTTGGGGATCGACCGCGATGCCTCCCACAACACCGCGTTCCTTCACCGGCCGCAACTCGATCTTGCGGTGATCGCCAAACAGTCCGTCTTGAAACGAGAAGGTGTGCAACACCTCGTCATCCCCGCCGCTCACAACCAATCGGGCGCCAGAATCGTAGAAAGCGAGGCCATAGAACGCTTGATCAATCGCCGCCCGGCTGACGATCCTCCCCGACGGCAACGCCATCGCCACCACCTCATGCGGCCCGAAGCCCGCGTTCAGGACGATGGCGTATTTGCCCGAAGGGTGGACCGCAATGTTGACCGGGAAATCGCCCACTGCGATTTGCTTCCCAGCGGGACGAAGGGACCATTGGTTTGGTAACAGCACCGAGCCATCCGACTTGGCCCCGGGAAGCTGAACCGCTGCCGCACCGGCGGTAATCGTCCCAAGACAAGTCAGGAGGAGGCCGAAACCCAGGAGGAGATTCACGCCACAAGATGCAACGACCGCGCCCCGCCCGTAAAGCTACGTTCTCGTGCAGGGGCCATAGTGATCGTCGTCGATTCAAGCTCACCGAAGACTCCGTCGAGCCCTGCTATCGGTGAGTCGATTCGCTTTGCATGTACGTGAGGCGTTTCGAAGGATCCGGCATCACCGTCGGCTTATCGTCAAAATCCTCCGTTGCAGGAGGTTACATTTGTAAACAAAGCTACTTTCCGTTAGTCACGGCTCGACTGAGTCTCGCCCTACCGTGCTTTAGGGTGACCCGTCAGATTTGCCGGGACTACGCGGAGGAGCCCGACTTTCTCTGCCCTCGAATGCAATCGCCTCAACTCAAACTCACGGCCGCTCTCGCCTCATGCGACTGCAAGGCCGCATTAAACAATTGGTGGCTGCGGACGGCTTCGTCGGGGGTAACGCACCCGAATTTGTCGCCCAGAACTCCGGCCCGCTCGGCAGCGTAGGCAGCCCACATCTGGAGGAAGCAATCGGGGAAACCGGGCTCGAAGATGCCGCCCGTGATCGTCGGGAAAGGCGTTTGGAAACCGAGATCGACACGGACCCAACGCTGTTCCTTTTGACGTTCGAAGGTCCAAAGCGTCTTGGGTTCGGCAGTGGAATAGCGGGCGCCACCTTCGGTTCCCAAAACCTCAATCCACCAACTATTCGTGGCCCCGGGAGCCATGCGCTTCATTTCCAAACGCATGGGTACTTCACGGCCCTGATCGAGAATTTCGGTGTGCAACATCGCATTGTCCCAAGTATCGCAGACAGCCATGCCGCCCTTGCCGTCGGGACGCTCCGTGTAGATCTTTTGCAACTGGGAATAGACGCGCACTGGATTCCATCCGAGGCGGAAGGGCACATGGACCACATGCATGCCCAGATCGCCCATAACACCGATCTCGCCGCAGGTTTTGACCTGGCGCTTCCAGTTCACTGGCTTGGTGGGATCCAGATCGCTGGCGTGCCAGAAACACGAACGGATTTCGAGCAACTTCCCGAACTGGCCGCTGCGCGCACCTTGAATCACGCGTTGGACGCCGGGGAGGAACGGAAACTCGGAGCTACAGCGCACGAATCGACCGGAAGCTGCGGCGGCATCGCGAATAGTCGTGGCGGCGGCCAGATCGACGCCGAAGGGCTTTTCGGCGAGCAGATCTTTACCGGCCGCCAGCACGTCCAAGTACATGGCCTGGTGCAGGTTATGCGGTACGGCGACGTACACCACATCGACGTCGGGCGAGGCAAGCAACTCCTGGTGGTTTTTCGTGAGCAAACGCACCGAGGGAATCTGCCGAAACCATTCGAGGAGACTGTCCTGAAGATCGCATACGGCGACCAATTCGACTTTGACCGGGAATCGATCCAGTACGAACCACCGGCCGAAAGCACTCGCGGCCTCCCGCCCCATCAATCCACCGCCAATTATCCCGACGCGCATCGTGTTGCTCATGAAGAGGCATCCCTTTGCCTCTTTCCGCGCCACGGTTCAATGCGAATCGTTCGCCTGCGCCCACTCGGCGATCAGTTTTTGCGGTGACACACCCCGGCTGCGCAGCGTTCGCAGGCTTAAGGCGTCGTTTCGTTTGGCCAGGCGTACACCACTGGCATCCGTCATCAACGGACAGTGATAGAATGCGGGCACCTGCCAATGGAGTGCTTGATACAACAGGATTTGCCGGGCCGTGCTGGCCAACAAATCGGCTCCCCGCACCACCTCCGTGATTTGCATGAGGGCATCGTCCACCACGCACGCCAACTGGTAAGCCGGGAGACCATCATGACGCCACACGACGAAATCGCCGAAGTCGACCTCCGCCTGAAAAGACTGCGGACCTTGGGCAAGGTCGACAAAGTCAACGCGGGTCGACGCCGGGATTTTGAATCGCCACACGTGCCGTCGGCCTTCGAGAGACAACGGCTCGCTGCGCTCCCAGATTCGTCGGCACGTTCCCGGATAAATAGGCTCTTCATCACCCGCATGCGGCGCGGCGAGCGAACTCGCGATATCTTTCCGGGAACAGACGCAGGGGTACACCCAGCCACCCGTCCGAAGTCTCTCGAAGGCCTCACGATAAACGGCCAACCGTTCGCTTTGTCGATAAGGTCCGAGATCCCCCCCGATGTCCGATCCCTCCGTCCAAGACAGCCCCAGCCAGCGCAGATCTTCCAATGCGGCCACCTCGTACTCAGGCCGGACACGGTCCCGGTCCAAATCGTCCATGCGCATGATCAACGCTCCGCCCGCCTCCGCCGCTCGCTGGCCCGCGATCCAAAAGGTGCGCCCGTGACCAGCATGGAGGTAACCTGTTGGTGAAGGTGCCAACCGGCCGCGATAGGGCTTTGCCGGGAGGATAGGCGTCATAGTGACCGAAAGGCTGGGAGCTACGACTGAGTGGCAATCCACTCGGTGAATTGGGGCATCCTGCGCCCGAGAAAGTTCTCCACCTTGGAAACGTCAAGTGAAGCATCCGGGCAGCGAGGCGGGCCTTGGTAGGACACCAGAGATTCAGACACGGTTCGCAGCTTTTCGGGTGACAGATCCAATTTCCCGGCAGCAATACGCCGCGCGTAATAGGCCTTTACCGCTTCGCCGATCTGGAAGCGCGACAGGCGCTCCCCGCCCGCCACGTGGAACAGCCCCTTCGCGCCCGCCGAAAGCAGGGCAAGGGTTACCTCAGCGGTTACGGCGGCACCCAAGGGATTCCGAAACTCGTCCACGAAAAGGGACAACGTCGTTCCTCGTCGCCAACCCGCGAGCATGTCCTCGTTGAAAGCGCGGTCGCCCGTCGGAGACTCACCGAAGTTGATGGATGTCCGGATTACCAAGTGGTTGGGATTCCTCAAGACCACCTGTTCCGCCGCGACCTTGGTCTCCCCGTAGAGATTCTTAGGTCCCGTGGGTGAATCTTCCCGATAGTTCGAGGATTCGCCGCCGAACACCAAATCGGTCGAAAAGAAAACGAACGGGATCTCGCCACACAACCGCGCCAGATGCTCGGTGACCGCCAGGTTGTTGAGCCAAGCCGCCGGAGGATCTTTCTGACAGACCGTGGTCTTGCTGATGGCCGCGCAGTGAATGACCGCTTCCGGCTTATTCGCCCAAAACCAGGCGTCCACCGCCGGGAAATCGGCAAGGTTTAACGTCTGGCGATCAAGCGCCCGGACCTGCCAGCCGTTCGACGGACTCCCGTGACGCAGCAAGTGGCTGCCGATCAAGCCGCCAGCGCCGGTCACCCAAACGGTGGGACGATTCGTTTTCATCGTTCGATCAAGTCGTTACGGCAACGGCAGTTCCTGAAAAACCGTGCTGCCGTGGACGTATAGCGGATGTTTGGGAAAACCCTGCCCCGTCATGCCAAGGCACAGCACTTGGGCCTTTCCCTTACGGAGTATCTTCCCCACTTCCACCGCCGCATCGCAATGGTGCGAGTACTTCCCGCCCCCCCACGCAGCCATGACAATGGAGCACTCGCGGACAGCCTTGGAAATTACAGCGAAATTGTCCGGCCCAATGGGATTGGGGTGGTCCAAAAGCTTGGTCGGATCGGTCGAGCGCAGGCCGAAGACGTTCAACATCATGAACTCATCGAAGCCTTCGCGTTCCGAAAATCCACGAATCCGGCGCAGCGTGGGATCAAGTTGCGATTCATCGGCCGTGCTGGGGTTCAGGCCGATCCACGCGATGCGGCGACCGCCCGTTCGCATGCGATGGAGCAAGCTATATCGATAAACCCGATCGGCCGAGAATTCGCAGCGGTTGGGAATCGACAGGCGAATTTCCGGATCGTCCTTCACAGGAATGTCAACGAACGTCACCCCAATTACCGATCGCGCTCCAGCAAGTACTTGGCAAGCGCACCCAGAGCCGCGCCCTTCGCCCCAAAAATCTCCAACGCGTCGTAAGCCTTCTTGGTCAGCTTCGCCGCGATCTGGCGCGACTTGTCCAAGCCCACGATGCGCGGATACGTCGCCTTCTGAGCAGCAACGTCTTTGCCAGCAGTCTTGCCGAGCGTTTCGGAGGTTTGGGTCACGTCGAGAATGTCGTCCACGACCTGGAACGCGAGACCCACATGGTAACCGAAGTCCGTCAGGGCTTGCAGTTGTGCGGGGGGGCAATTCGCGCTCATGCCACCCAGTCGCGTGGATGCGCACAACAAGGCGCTCGTCTTGCGTTCATGGATGTACTGTAACTCCTTGACCGAAAGGTCCTTCCCCTCGCCTTCCAAATCCGCCACCTGCCCGGCAATCAGTTGTAACGAACCCGACGCCTTGGCCAGTTCCAGAACCAGATCCTGATGGGAATAGCGCTTGGTACTCTTGGCTTGGGCCATGATCTCGAAAGCTTGCGTGAGCAAGGCGTCACCCGCCAACACCGCTATGCCTTCGCCAAAGACCTTGTGATTCGTGGCTTTACCTCGCCGGAAATCGTCATCGTCCATCGCGGGGAGATCGTCGTGAATCAACGAATACGTGTGGATGCATTCCACCGCACAGGCCATTGGCAAAGCGGCCTCGGCTTCACCTCCACAGGCCTCGGCGGCAGCCAGTACCAGAGCCGGACGCATCCGCTTGCCACCGGCGAACAAGGAGTAGCGCATCGCCTTGTGGATGGTACCGGGCTTGGCCGTGGCCTTGGGCAGGAAACGGTCGAGACCGCGATCGACAAAAGTACTTTGCCGCGCGACCCAACTCTGCAGATCGAACGTTTTGCCTGAAGAAGTCGAGGACATGAAGCCGTCCTTTTACGGACTCCGTTGGGCCTTCGGCAAGCCATGATTGTGAACAAGCCGCAACAAGCTGGATTTGACGAACGGGATTTACCGCTTAATTCTTCTGGAACTCGCCCGTATGGAAGCACTAACCCGTGACCACCTGAATCCCGCTTTTTGGGCCGCCCTCGGCACTGCGGAATTCCCTGAGCTCGGGCCAGGCCCGCGCCGGGAACGCCTCCCCATTGCCGAAATTCGCGGCCGTCTGAAACCCTTTGCTGGCACCCACGCCGGCGAGTGCAACCAATCTTCCCTTTTGGAAGCCGTCACGCTTCTTTATCACGATCACCACGACGAAGCCCACGATCTCGTCCAGGATCTGGCCTGTCCAGAAGGGGTGTTGATCCACGCGATACTTCATCGGCGTGAACCGGACTATTGGAATGCCAAGTATTGGTTCCGGCGAATCACCGATCATCCAGTTTATCGGCTGGTGACCGTGCGCGTCGATACCTTGCCAACGAGTGCCGTGTCGCAGCGTTGGCTGCCCCGGTTGTCGTTGGCGGACACATTCGACCCCATGGGAATGGTGGACGCCTGCGAGGAAGTCGCCGGGCAGAATGCCAGTAGCGTGGACGTCCTATTCCTTAGGAAGGTCCAACACCTCGAATTCGAGAGTCTGGTGGAGCACTTGCTGGCGGGTGGGGCGTAGGATGCCGCCCGTTGGAAAGTGGACAGAAGGACGTTCATTTTTTCCAGGGGCATTACAATCCGTTGCAGCAGGTTGCCAGTCCCAGCCGAAGCCTCTTACTGAGGTTTCGGCTCGACGGAGTCTCGCCCTCCCGGTTTTGGAGAACGCTCTATTTTTGCGAGACAAACCTGGAAGAGCCAAGCCGTCATTGATCCACATTAGTTTGTCGCAGCCAATGCCCCCGCGGCAACTCGACGGGCGATAAATTGGCGGACTTGCGGAATTTTGCAGCGGTCCAGCAGGTTCAAAGCACGGTCCGGATCGCTGGCCACACACCCTTCTGCGGCGTACCAGTACATCTTGGGCAGGTTATGGTCCCCGACGTCTTCACCATGGGCGACCAGATTTTCCAGGGCGCTCCAGCGCTGGGCCACCGGCACGCGTTGGAGGGCAGAAGAAACGAATCGGCGAACCACCGGTGAGCGATCCTTGGCGCCGTCGGCTAGGGCCATCACGAAGGGATCCTTCTCCAGATTGCCCCGGTAAGGCGCTGACTCCATCCCCAATTGCCAAGCCCACGAACGAACCCATTCGTCCTTGTCGGCCAGATAAGATGTGGCGTTCGGCAAGGTGGCGAAGTCATTGATTTGATGCAGCGCCCAAAGATAGCGGATCTTGGCTTCGGTCGTCTTGGCGCGTTTGAATCCCTTTTCCAACGCCTTGTTTACCTTGGTGATCCGACTGGAATCGGCCGCAGTAATAGCCGTTCCGGCATTGGCGAAATGCGCCTTGGAAACCCGCTCTTGCAACAACCGACGGGCCGCACGGCTGTACCACTCGTTTTTTGACGGGACCCATTCCACCAACTGCTCGTCAGAGGCCTTCGTGAGGTCCACCCGGGTGGTCTTCTGGTGGTTATAGACGATCTTGTAAACGCGGCCATTGCTTCGGTCGTGGCCGTCTTCGCGGGTGTGATGGCATTGATTGCGGTCGTACCAGTCGATGACGAATACCGAGCCGTCCTGGTCGTAGCGCTGGTTGAGCGTCTGGCTCCAGGTGTCGTTGAAATTGAGGAAGTCCGCCCCGTGATGCCCAACGTAACCCGAGCCCTTGGTTTCGGGAATATCCATGTTCAAACGCTGGCCATGGATGTTGCCGATGAAAAGTTTGCCCCGGTAACTGGCAGGCCAACTCTCACCCAGGTAACACATCATTCCGGCATGCGCGTGACCGCCACCGACTGAATCGCTGCGTCCATTGGCCGCGTGTGGACCAGCGCCACCGGCCCAATGGACGTGGTCTGCCACCTGGCCGATATCGTCATAGACGTATGGGAAAAGCGGTTTGTGACTGCGTTGGTCACGGAACTTGGCGTTGCGGGCGATCTCAGCGGGGCCGACGCAATAATGTTCACCGCCCTGCCGCTGCAGCCGCGCTCCCTGAACCATATGCCAGAGGTGCGGAATAACGCACATTTCCGCCCAAAGCTGCCCATGCTCATCGAAATCGATGCCCCAGGGATTGCTGCCGCCCTCGGTGAATACTTCAAAACGGTGGGCTAGTGGATGGAAACGCCACGCGGCGGCATCCACCCATTGCCGCTCAGCCTCGGTCGCACCCGGTTTGCCAACGTTCGACGGGCAAAATACTCCGTGGCAGCCGTACAGCCAGCCGTCAGGACCCCAATTGAAGGTATTGAGGACCTCGTGGGTATCGGCTGTGTAATTCCAGCCATCGAGCAGGATTTGGGGTGGCCCCGCCAGCTTGGGCGTCGGACCGTCGGCGATGGGGATGAACATCAGGTTCGGCGCGGCGCCGACCCAAAGGCCGCCGTAGCCCCATTCCAAACCGGAAACGAGATTCAAGTTAGTGGCGACCGTCGTGATCCGGTCGGCCTTGCCATCGCCGTCCGTATCTTCCATGCACAGGATACTATCGAGTCCCTTGCCTTCTTCCCGGCGGCGCGGGTAGCAGAGGTTTTGGGCCACCCAAACGCGGCCTTTTTCGTCCTGGCAGAAGGCGATGGGTTGGACGACGTCCGGTTCCGCCGCAAAGACCTGCATCTCGAAGCCTGGAGGCAGGATGGCAAACTTACAGGCTTCGGTCGGACTCACCCCCGCATGCGCCACCACGTCGGCTGGCGGAGCCTCCGCAGCTCGCAAGGTGGTGAAACCGAGACTCAGCAGGGCGGACCCCAGAACGATACCAGTCGTGCAACGCATATTGAGACTGCGCTAGTAACCACGACCCAGGCGGTACGGACAAGCGCCGATTGCAGGGAAGCCCAAATCGGTGACTCCCGACGAAAAATGGACCTAGGATAGGCCAAGAGGCCGGTCAGTGAAAACTGAACCGGCCAACCTCGACGGCGAGTGAAAGCGAACAGGCCTAGCGTGCTGCCGCCTGGATGCGAACCAAAGTCTCGCAGGCGATGACTTTGTCCATATCCAGCAACGTCTTGACCGAGTTCTTCACCTTGGCCATGCCCAGGATGTAATCAGTCTGTACGCTGGAACCGAAATCGGGAGTCTCCTCGATATCGGTGCCACCGATATTGGTGACTTCCTCCACAGCGTCCACCAGCAAGCCCATCATGTTGAAGACCCCGCTGGGTTGCTTGACCTGCACCACGACAATGCACGTCTGTTCGGTGTCCTTGATGTCCACCAAACCAAACTTCAGGCGCAAATCGATGATGGGGATGATCTTACCGCGCAGATTGATGACCCCTTTGACGTAGGCCGGCATCTGGGGCACGGGCGTGATATCGGTCTGCCGCATGATCTCGCGAACGCGAAGAACGCCGACGCCGTACGATTCCGCACCCAATCGGAAAGTGAGATATTTGCCTGACGCACAATGGCGTCCCGTGGCCGTGGGTTTGTCTGCAGTTGTCGCACTCATGTTAGTACTGGGATTCTCCCTGTTCGCCCCCTCCCCTCGCAAGATTCGCGCATCGCCCCCGTGGCGCGGCGGACCCGAAAAGATTAGGAAGAGTAAACCTGCCCCAAAAACTCGCTCCATTCGAGGCTCGGCCTCAAATGAACCCGCTAAGGGTATCGGCGAAAAGTGCGGACCGCTTTAGCGAAGATCGATGCCACCACACCGAACCGCCTGGAGTTGGATCGAGGACCCGCTGGCGGACTCCAGACCGCCAGCGGGTAAGACCAGCCAGAAAATCTTCCAGCTTAGCCTTGGAGCAGTTTCAACACGCTCTGCGGCAACTGGTTCGCTTGGGCCAGCATGGACGTTCCAGACTGGACCAGGATGTTTTCGCGGGCGTACTCGGTGCTTTCCTTCGCCACATCCACATCCTTGATGTTGGAATTCGCGGCCGAGAGGTTCTGCGAGCTGACCGATAATTGCTCGGAAGTGAAGTTCAGGCGGGATTGGTACGCGCCAATGGTCGCCCGATCGGTCGAAAGCTGGGTGATGGCCGCCTTGATGTTGGTCAGGGCCGTCGCTGCCGCCACGGTGGTGCCGATGTTCGAACCGGTGGCCGTGGAATAGACTGACGATCCCAGATTCACACCGTTCATGCTGAACGTGTTACCGTCGGAATCGATGGTCACCGCGAGATTGTTGGCCGAGAACAGGCTGACGCCGTTGAAGTCCTTGGTCGCAGCGGTGGTGACGTATTGTGATAGCTGCTGGAATTCGTTGTCGTACAGCGAGCGATCCGAGTCGGTCTTGGTAACGTCCTGCGCGAGAATGGACAGTTCGCTCATACGATCCAAGGCACTGCCGATCTTCGAGAGATAGCCGTCCTGGGTCTGCGTGAACGACATGGCGTCGCTGACGTTCGATTTCGCGGCGTCGGTGCGCTTGATCTGCGCGTCGAAACGGAGCGATACGGCGAGCCCGGCCGCGTCATCGGCCGGATTGACGATCTTCGAGCCGGAACTGAGGCGCGCCAAGGACTTGGCGAGGGCCTGTTGGCTCGACATCAGGTTATCGGCGGACACGGAAGCCGCCACGTTGGTATTGATGACCATATAGAGTACGGAGTTTTATTGTTTGCGTTTGCGGTTTCTGGCTGAATGAAATTATATATCGGCTTCGGCTATGGCTTGGCGCTCTTGGCCGGGCGGGGCAGTTTGGGCAGCGTGGCCGGGCGGGCGTTGGTCAAGGCATCGCGGTTGTTCCGCTGGATTTCGTCGTAGACTTCCTCGCGATGGACCGGCACATCCGCCGGGGCCTCAATGCCAATCTTGACTACATCACCCTCGGTCCGGACCACCTTGACCCGGATGCGGCCGTCGATCACCAGGCTCTCGCCGACTCGTCTGGAAAGTATCAACATAGTGAGGCAGGAGAGGGTTTTAGTTGGAATCGTCGGCCGGGAGGGGATGCTGCACCGCGTAAGCGGCCGCGTTCACCAGGACCACCTGGCGCCCAACCATCGTTTCACGATTGATCACGATGGGCCCCTTCAAGTTGATCGTCGCCGGCGCCCCTGGGCGGAGCGTGACAATATTATAAATGAGTGCGTCTCCCGGCGACTTGAGCCCCAGGAACCGGGCGTCTTCCTCGCTGATCTCGGCCTGGTAATCAGGGACGACGCAAAAGGGTGAAAGGACCAGGAAGGCGAGCCGGGAATCCTCCGGAACTTGCAGCCATCCAAACGGTTCCTCCTCCGGCGAATGAATCAACACGAAATGTTTGTAAGCCTCGAACCCGAGCAACCCCAAGGGGAAGCTTACCGGCGTCTCCGCCTGGGTTTCTGCTATCGTTGCGCTATTGTCGGCGACCGTCATCATGTTGTCTGGCGACTGAAAGCACCCCGGATGCCAACCAGATCAAGACGCTCATTTGCAACAGGTTACGTCATTTTAGTCGCTCTGATCGGACCGCACCCGGCAATCTCCGCCGATATCCGGGGGACATTTTTTCCGGGCTCCCCCAAATATCTTAAGCCTAGGCCAAAGTTGCCGATGAAGAGGTAGTGACTGTTGCTGCCATGACACCCGTACGAGATCCCGGCGCGCGTGAATCGCGGCTTAATTCGGAGGACAAGGCCATCGCCTGGATCGTCGATGAAGTTTACCAGCGATCCCGCATCCGCCTGCATGAAGGGAAGGAAACCCTCATCCGGACGCGATTGGGCAAACGCATGCGAAAGCTGGGCATCCCTACCCTGCCAGAGTATTGCAGCTATTTGCAGCGGTCGGGCGATTCGGACGAGTTCACCCACATGCTCGATGCGCTGACCACGAACTTCACCAATTTCCTGCGTGAGGAAGCCCATTTCCAATTTCTGGTGAAGGACGCATTGCCCAGCCTGCTGGCGGGCGGCCAGAAACAATTCACCGTCTGGAGCGCGGCCTGCGCCACTGGAGAGGAACCTTATAGCCTGGCCATCTACCTCGCGGAACACTTCCCGCTGGCCCAAGGGTGGGATTGGCACATCCTCGCGACCGATATTTCCACCAAGGCCCTCGGCAAGGCACGCGAAGGCGTCTTCCAGGCCGAACGTGTCTCCACCGTGCCCCAAGCCTGGGTGCGGAACCATTTTCAGAAAGGCTCCGGAGAGTGGGCAGGCTGGTACCGAATCAAGCCGGAACTCAAGGAACGCATCCAGTTCGAACAGTTCAACCTGCTCGGCTCCAGCGAACCAGCGCAGAAATTCCAGACCGTTTTCTGCCGCAATGTGATGATCTATTTTGACCGCCAGACCCAGGAACAACTGGCCGCACGACTGGCCCGGTGCCTGGTGCCCCAGGGGTATCTCATGATCGGCCACGCGGAGAGCCTGAATGGGCTGCAATTGCCCTACCGCCTGGTGAAGCCCAGCATTTACCAGCTACCACGCTAATCAGAGGATGCCTGCCCTAACTTCCATACCATTCGAACACCGGGTGGTGGTGGGTGTCGCCGATTTGGCGGTATCCAACAACCAGAGCATCGTGCTCACCACCTATTCCCTGGGATCATGCCTCGGTATTGCCATCTATGACCCGGTCGTCAAAGTGGGGGGACTGCTCCACTTGATGCTGCCCGATTCCAAATTGGATTCCAACAAGGCGGAAGCCAACCCCGCCATGTTTGTCGATTCCGGCATGCAGGCGCTGCTCAAAGCCGCGTCACAGCTCAACGCGGACCGGCGGCGGCTCCAGGTCTTTGTCGCCGGCGGAGCCCAGATCCTGGACGATGGCGGATTCTTTAATATAGGGCGCCGTAATTACGACGCCCTGCGCGCGCTGCTGGATCGCGAACGCCTGAACATCACCGCCGAGGCGGTCGGCGGCCAAGTCAACCGTACCATGTGCCTGCGAGTCATCTCCGGGCTGGTCACCCTGAAAATTTCCGGAAATCCCACCGAAGTTCCCCTATGCAGGAGCTAGACGTCTATCTCAATCGACTGCAGCACCTGCCCCCCGCGCCCAAGGTGTTGCCCCAGCTCGTGCAATTGCTGGACCGCGACGACATCGACAGCGAACGAGTCGTCCAATTGGTCCAATACGAGCCCGCACTCACGGCTTCCATCCTGCGCGCCAGCAATCGGGTCGAACACGCGGGACGGAGCCGGGTGGGCAATATCTCCGAAGCCGTTTTCCGACTGGGTTTCAATACCGTTTTTCAAATCGTAGTCGCCACCAGCGTGGGCAAGGCCATGAATCCCGCGCAAAAAGGCTACGGCATGGAGGCCAGCGAGCTCTGGAATCACGCCGTCACCGCGGCCGTGGCCTCCAAGCTGGTCGCCCGCAAGGTCGGATTGGACGAAAACATGGCATTTACCGCCGGCCTGCTGCATGATATCGGCAAGATCGTCCTCTCCAATGCC
>DATJII010000309.1:0-14256 GCA_035493435.1 Candidatus Limnocylindria bacterium
GTCGATTGAATCCCGATGCCCGGATCCTCTTTACCAGCGGCAGCGAAGCCGAGACGCAGCCGCAGGGGGAACCAGGGCACCCGTACGAAAGAATGCTGATCAAGCCTTATACGAATGAGGCGCTCCTGGGCGCCATTCGCGGAATCCTGCAGGCCTAGCCCAGGCGCGGCGACAATGTCGCAGTGTCGGTCGTCTCCCCAAAGCTCGCTTCGGGGAGACGTTTCCGTATCCGGGCAAATTGAAGGCCCGTATCTCCAAGCTGGTTCAAACTATCTAGAACGTATAGTTCAATCCCGCCAGGATCCGCAGGTCGTTCTTCTTGCGGCCAGGGGCAGGTTCGCTCCGGTAGAAATCCTGCACCGTGATGCGGCTGGAGAGATTTCCAGCGATCTTGGTGTCCAGGGTGACGCTGCCATTGGCCACGTAGTCGGAGAAGTGGTCGGGACGGGGCAGGTATTCGACGTCCTGCAAGAGCGTCGCGCGTTCATTGATCTTCCAACTGAACTTCTCCGCGAAGCGCAGCGAGATGTAGGACGACGAGGATGACGTTCCCGTGGCGGAATTCTTGAGACGTTCGAAAATCACCGCCGGGCCCGCTTCGCCGCTTAGCGTGATCTTGTCGTTTTTGATGAAGTAATAACCGGTGCTGGGAGCCAGCGTCATACGATACGTGATGCCGGCAATGCGGTCCTGGCGGCCATCGGCATGGGCGCCGAAGTACCAGCGCTCGGTCACGAGGCGATTGTATTGGCCGAAGGCCCCATAGTTTTGCGCCGTGGTGGACTTGACTCCGGTGTTGATGTCCTTGTTGTTGCCGTAGGTGGCGTCCGCCCCGAATTCGAGTTCGTTCTTATCCCATTTCTTGATCGTGTTGATCTTGGCGCCAATGAGGACGGTATCGGAGTTGCCTTGGGCCACCGAGACGTTGAGCCCGGCCGACGTCTTCCAAGCGGTCGGCTTGGGTTCGGCTGGCTTTTCGTCAGCCGCTTGGCTGGCATAGGTGCTGAAGAGGCACGCCGCCGTAAGGCCAGCGCACCGAAGTGCTGGATTATGAATGAGTTTCATAAATGAGGGCGGCAAGCTACCTGCGCATGAAAGAGATTCAATCCGGTATTCTGCACGAAATTTGGTGCGACGGGTCGGTGGAAGGCTGGAACAGGAATCCGCCGAAAGGTGGGTGGAACACTTCTTCATTCAATTCCGGACCCGAGTCCGGCTATCCTGTCTCCGCACATGATATCGCGTTACTCACGGGCTCCCATGCGGGAGATTTGGTCGGAAGAAAACAAGCTACGCATCTGGCTGCAAATCGAGCTGCTGGCGCTGGAAGCGCTTACTCGTGAAGGTGTTGTGCCGGAAGCCGACTTTGCGATCATCAAGGAGCGCGCGGCCTTTGATCTCGACCGGGCGCGTGAACTGGAAAAGACGCTGAATCATGACGTCATCGCGTTCACCACTTCGGTCTCGGAGAAGATCGATCATCCCGCGAGCCGGTGGTTTCATTTTGGCCTGACCAGTAGCGACATCGGTGACACCGCGTTCGCCGTTCAAATGGTGCAGAGCGCCGATATCCTGATCGCCGACCTCAAGATTGTACGCGAATCGATCGCTCGCCGGGCCAAGGAGTACAAACGGACGCCGTGTATCGGACGCAGCCATGGGATCCATGCGGAACCGACGACTTTTGGCCTTAAATTGGCATTAATGTACGACGAGTTTTCCCGTGCTTTGGGACGTCTGGAACGAGCCCGCTCGGTCGTCGCCGTGGGCAAACTTTCCGGCGCCGTCGGCACCAGCGCCCATCTGTCGCCCGATGTGGAAGCCTTTGTCTGCGAAAAGCTGGGCTTGAGGCCGGCGCCTTTGGCGACCCAGGTCATCCAGCGGGACCTGCACGCGGAATTCATGCAGGTCATCGCGTTGACCGGTGCCAGTATCGAACGCTGGGCCACCGAGTTCCGCCATCTACAACGCACGGAAGTACTCGAGGCCGAGGAGCCCTTTACCAAGGGGCAAAAGGGAAGCAGCGCCATGCCGCATAAACGGAATCCCATCACTTGGGAACGCCTGACCGGCCTGGCTCGCGTGTTGCGAGGCAACTCGGTGGCGGCGCTGGAAGACGTTGCCCTTTGGCACGAACGCGATATCAGCCACAGCTCGGTGGAGCGTATCATCTTCCCCGATTCCTGCACGCTGTTGGACTACATGTTCGCGTTGCTCACCCGCATGATGGATGGCCTGTTGGTCTATCCGGCCAACATGGAGCGAAATCTCGGATTGAGCCTGGGCATGTGGAATTCGCAGACGGTCCTGTTGGCCTTGATCCGCAAGGGGTTGACCCGAGAGCAGGCCTATGAATTGGTGCAACGAAACGCCATGCAAACCTGGGCTACGAAGCATGCTGGAAAAGACGATGCCGATTTTCTGGCCCAGCTCCGGTCGGATTCCGAGGTCGCCAAGCACTTCGCTCCAGGCGAATTGGAGAAGCTATGCTCGGTCGAGTTCCACCTCAAAGAAGTGGACCGCCGTTTTAAGGCTGTGGGTATCGAATAAGTCTCATGATTCAACCTGCACTGAAAGACAACGCGTTTCTCGCCGATCTGGCGTTGGCCAAGGAGTCGAATGAATCGCTAATCCTTTGGTGGCTGGGGCAGAGTGGTTATTTGATCCAGTACCAGGGGCATCGACTGTTGCTGGATCCGTATCTTTCCGATTCGCTGACCCATAAATATGCCACCACCGACAAGCCGCATGTGCGGATGACGGAACGGGTGATTTCACCGGACCGGTTGGCGGGTATAGAGGTCGTGACGGCTAGTCACCACCATACGGATCACCTCGATCCCGAAACCTTACAGCCGTCGGTGGGAGCTAATCCGCTGGTCCAACTGGTCTGTCCTGAAGCCCATCGGAAGTTGGCGATGGAGCGGAGCGGCTTGGCAGACCGGCAGATCGTCGGTTTGGATGCAGGGCAGGAGGTCGGACTCGGGATTTTCAAGTTCGTCGCCGTTCCCGCCGCCCATGAATCGTTGGATCGGGACAAAGACGGACGAATGCTCTGCCTGGGTTTCGTGATCCGTGTTGGCCCGTGGACCCTCTATCACTCGGGCGACACGGTGCTTTATCCCGGCATGGAGGACTTGTTGCGCCCGTTTCAAGTCGACGTGGCCTTCCTGCCGATCAACGGACGCGCTCCTGAACGCAGAGTTGCTGGCAATCTCAACGGAATCGAAGCGGCTCGATTGGCGTCAGCCATCGGAGCCAAGCGAGTGATTCCCTGCCATTACGACATGTTTGAGTTCAATACTGCAACACCCGACACCTTTGTCGCGGAATGCCGAAGGCTGGGTCAGGGCTGCGTCGTGCTGCGAGCGGGCGAACGATTCACTGTGGGTTAGTCCGGCGAGGGCGTATGGCCATCTCTTCGTTCCCGCCAATTTTCCGTTCGAGGGCAGGATGCCACATAGCAGATTTATCGTCATATCGTCATTCCGTCATATTGCACCCATCATGATATGATGATATGAACGTTATGAACGTTCATTCCCCTATGTGGCACGATGGCCCCTTGGGCTTTTCCCGGGGCGGCGAAAGAGTGTAGGATCGGATATTTTGGAGGGGCTGAACGGTCAGTCCTTTGGTAGGCCGCAGCATTCCAAAGCGGTGTCGCGCGTTGCTTGCCACCGCACTCCACGACGCGGTGCGTTCTCTATACAAAAGGGCGAATTTACGTTGTTCTTGGACAGAACGCACTCGTCTGGACTGGGGCGAAACGGGTGGGTGGAGTTGTGAGACTATGGCTGTGACGGTGTGACGAGGCGGTAGAAACGCACGGTGGCGGGGATATTGGTGTCGGGAATATCAACAGCGGCGGTGGTTGGACGGGCGGTGATGTCGGTGAGCTTTCGCCAGCCACTGGTGGCCAAGTCGTCACGGAGTTGGATCGTGTAGGTGCGTCCTTGGATGCCGAGGAAGGACAGGCGGACGCTCCCTTGAGCAACCAAGTCGGCGGATAGCGCTAGGTTGCTGGAGGCGTTTTGCGGGTCGGTACCTGCGAGATATTCGTCGAGATTACTAAAGCCATCCCCGTCCAGGTCGAGGTTGGCATCGTCCACGAGTTTGTTAAGCCCATGCGCGTCTTCCCAGGAATCGGGCATCTGATCGCCGTCAGTGTCGGGATCGCCGGTCGCAAGTTTGTTGGGGGCGTTAGGGGTGGGAGACCCGGAAAAGCTGGCGAAGGTAGGGGCGCCATCGGGGAGGCGTCCTTCGGACACTCCGAGTCCTTGCGCCCCAAAATTGAGGGCGTCGATTTGCAAGCCCGAGGCGGCAAACAGGCCCAAGGGTGACCCGGATTTCCCGAGTTTGAAGTCCGCATGATTGGCCCCTGCGGTAGGTTTCTTGTCGGCGAAGAATTGGACGTAGGCGTTGCGACCGGTGCCGATGAAGGACAGCGGTTGGATTGGCGATTTGGTGCGATTTCCGAGATCGTCGGTCAGGTAAAGTCCTCCCAAGGCAACCGGGGCGGCGTCGCTGTTGTAGACTTCGAGCCAGTCAGACCCGGCAACGGGATCGGCCATCCATTCGTTTAAGCGTAGCGCGGCAGGAGTTCCCAGTCCGGCTGCGAGGTTGGCGGCTGACCGGGTGGGCAAGGTGAGGACCCAATCGCCAGTGCCATCGGGAATTCGTCCCAAGGCGAAATCCTGCGCTTGGATGCCGTAAGTCAGGGCATCGAGCGGCACGCCGCCCTCGGCAGGGCGTTGGAACAGGAAGAGAGAGCCGCCGGTCGGTGACAGGGCAAAACCCGTGTTGGTGGCGGAGGCCGGCAATGCGGCGTCAAAATAGATGGTCAAATAGCCACCGGCTCCGATGGTGGTGCCGGTGGAGAAAACCCACTTCCGCGGAATCGTCGCGTCGTCGCTGAGGCTCAAGTCGCCCAGGTTGGCGGCATTGGTGGCAGGGTTGAAGAGTTCGACCCAACCCGAGAGGTGTCCGGAGGCATTGGTCAAGGATAGGTTGCAGGCGATGACTTCGTTGAGCATCACCGGAAGAGATTCCAAGGAGGTGGTATTGGTAATCGACTGGGCACTGGCGAGGGCCATGCCAAAGACGATGTCGGTGCTGGTCGTCCCCGATTGATGGACCTCGACCGCCAGGAGGTTGTCGCCTTGCACCAAATATTCTGGCGGAAAGGTGACGATTTCCGTTTGGCCTTCGCTGGGCTGCAGCACGGCGTCGCTGGCGTAGGTCGCCGGATTGTCCGCGACGCGCAGCGCTCCGATACGATTGCCATTCAGGTAGTAGACCGCCCCGTCGTCCAGGTAATTAGTGGACACCAAGGTGATGCCGTTGGTGGGGCCATTGAAACTGAAGTGGGTCCGGAAATAGTAAGTCTTGATGTGCGTGGCTCCGACCGTAAGAGGCAGCGCGGTCTTGATCGCCAAGGGGTAGGGATACGGCGTGCTCGTTTCTACCCCAAGCAAGGCCGGCCCAGATTTCCACGCGGTATCGGAGAAGCCGACCGTACGCCAATTGGTACCCAGATCCACGCCGTCCGCGTGGTATTTCCACACGTTTCCGAAGCCGAAGAGGGGGGTGGATTGGTAGGTAATCGTCGTCCCGCCAGAGCCGGCCCCGGGATTCGAGGCACCGGGAGTGGGTTGATTGAAATAGCCGAACACATCGGCGCCATTGGGCGTTCGTCCTTGGGAGATGTCGGTGCGTTGCGGGCCATAGTTGATGACGTCGATCAACGACAAGTCGGCATTTGAAAGCCGCAGAGTGCCTGCCTCGGAGGCCAGTTTGAAGTTCAGGTGGTTGGGCTTGCCCGTGTTGTCGCCGTCGGCGACGAAGGACAGGCTGCCACCAGCCGCGATATAACTCAAAGGCGGCAGCCGGTGCCGGGCCGGTTCGGCGGGGGCATCGGAAAGATAGAGTCCGCCCAGTGCTACGGGCTGCGATTCAGGATTAAAGAGCTCAACAAAATCGTCGGCCGACACGAAACGCGCGTTGGCGAGCCATTCATTGATTTTCAGATGCGCGGGATCGGCTGTTTCCACCGCGAGATTGGCCGAGCCGAAGGTGGGACGGCAAAGGCCCCAACTGCCGTCGGTCCGGCGACCGATGGAGAGGTCCGCGATCTGCGGTCCAAACTCGATCGAATCCAGCAAGGCACCTCCCATTGCTGCCTTGTCGGTCAAGAATACACCGTCGCCTTCCTGCTTCATGGCGAAGCCCACATGGATGCCAGGTGAATTGGTGTCACTGTCGCCCAATACCACCAGATAACCTCCGGGAGGGATGAGAGTCCCGGCGGGGAAAGTGTATTTATAGGGTTTCGTGGCGTCGTCGCTCAATCCCAATCCACCCAGGTCCAGGATTTCGGATCCGGAGTTATAAAGCTCCACCAAGTCCGGCGTCAGTTCGCCACTGGTGAAGGTGCCAATGTTCTTGGCCAGGACTTCGTTCAACCGCAGTGGCTGGAAGGGGGGCGGCTGATAGGTCGTATCGACCGTCCACGAGGCCGACGTAACGACCGCGTCCTCGCCGAGGAGCGGGTCGTCTTGAAACATACCCGAGTCGCGCTTGCCGCTGATTTGCACCGTGTGCGCGCCATTTGCCAGGGCAGCGATTTGAATGGGGGTGGCGATGGCAGTTTCTGCGCTCCAGTCACCTGCGTCCAAGCGCCATTTGTAGTGGGTATAGCCCGCACCGTCGGGCCAGCCGGAGGCGGGAATGCCGCTGCCGGAACGATTGATCCCAACGGTAAGGGTCGCTGAGGTTATATTGGTGGTCCCGACGGGGACGCTGCCAAGGGAGGCCCCCAAGGGGATTACGCCACCTTGATCCAGGCCATTCGGACCGGTTCTTTTGGCGGGCGAGCCTGGCAGGAGTGAAAACCATTCGCGGAGGATTTGGGCCTGCTCCCACGACGTAAACGCGGTTTCCGAAAGCGTGGGCACATGCTTAAGCAGCGGATTGGCGACCAAGTTGCCGGTGCCTGGACCTTCCCAAGCGGATGGAACGATATTCCGATTCCAAGTAACCGTCGTCTGTGCGGCATCGTAATTGCGGACCAATTGTTCGGCGTCCAAGATGATATTGCCTTCGAGGTAAAAGCCGCGCCCGTAGGTCGTCGGAGGGCCCGGATCGCGATCCTGCGGATTCACAACCGCCGAGGCCGTATCCAACCCTCCCGTTTTGGTGGTGTGGACGATGGTATTGTTAATCAGCGTGAAAAAGTTGCCCTGCTTGGCGGTGGCCGCCTGGTCGCAGTCGAAGATCAAGTTGCCAATCATCGTGATTTCGGAGGTTTGACCGCTGTTGTCGCCGCCGCTGACGGCGCTCGAGGAATCGGGAGCGCCATTCTTATGGATGTGGAGGAAGATATTGCCTTCCACCCAGGCGTCGGTGCCGTCGAGGTCGAGCCCGTCGTCGCTACCGCCGATGAACACGTTGTTGAAGTACTGGATGATCGGCTGCCCGGGGCGGTTGCCACCGGTGAAATCCATGACATCATTATAGCCCGAGGTCGTCCCGAAGAAACATTCACGCACGATGCCGTGACCCCCGGCTTTCACTCCTTGAGTGCCGTGGACGAGTTCAAACGGAGCGGTGGTGCTGGGAAAGATACACCGATTCAGGACGAACGAAGCGCCGTCCAACGCGAGGTACTGATGGTCCGTCGAGCCAAAGGTGAGGTGATCGAAGTAAACCGTGCCACCCGCGACCTCGATGCCGGTGGTGCCGTTAAATTCGATAAGCACATGGGCGAGTCGGGTTTCTGGTGAAGCGCCAACCCCGTTGATGACGATGCCTCCCCAGGTGGTCGTCACGCCCGGGGCGCGGGTGAAGCGGATCGGTGCGTCAGCAGTACCTTCGGCCAAGATCCGGCCGCCATTGGCGACCACCAGGTTTGCGCCAGACGCCAGGTAAACGGTGGTGCCCGGTTCAATGGTCAGCGTGACCCCATTGGCGACAGTCAGGGTAGATGTTATATCATAAGGGCCACCCGTTGCGGTCCACGTCGTACTGCTTCCAAGAGTGCCCGACACGCCAGCCACCGAACCGTCGTCGTACCAAATGTCGTAGGTGGCACGATCCACCTCCGTGCCTTGGGCATTCAAGGACTGCACCAGCACACGATTGATTCCCGGATGCACTGTCACCCCGGACAAGCTCCATTTGGCTTCCCAACCGCTCCAATTGGCCGCCCGGCCGTTGACCAGGACGCTCCGTGTTTCCAGGGCGTTGGCCAGACCGTTCAGGGCGACGGTGGAGGCAGTGGTGTGCGGATAGCCGTTTTGCAAAGTTAGGGCGCTGCTGACCGTGAGCTTCAAGGGGATAAGCGAGCGGACGTAGGCCAACTGGGAGGCGTTGAACGCTTTCATGTTGGCGATGGCGGCGTTGATTTGCGGTCCGGGCGAAAAACCCTGGCCTAACTCGTCCAGCACGGGGTTCATTCGGTCGGGCTCGAATAGAGTATCCGCCAAATCCACCAACTGTTGATAGTAGAGCGGGGCAAATTCCGGCTCCTTCATGAACTTGTCGAGTGTCGGAATAACGTGATCGCCCGATCCCAGCATGCGGAACAATCCGTCCGAGAGCGTGGATATTTGGGTGCCTTGGCCGAGGACGGAATCCATGTCATAAGGCAGCAGCAGCGCCCGCGTGTCATTGAGTCCGTAATAGAGCGCGAAATCGTCGCCGTAACCGGTGGCCAGCGCGGTCTCCTGGTTGCCCATCAGGGTATTGATGGCAAAGTAACGCATCCACTCGTCGACGTTCGCAACACTACGCACGGCGGTGGCGTAGTTGGCAGGCACGGTATTGTTCAACACGTCCATCAAGTGCACCACATCGGTCCAGTTATTTTCGTCGGTATTGTTCTGTTTGAAATAGGCGTTGGTGTAGCTGGTATAAGACGAGCCGTGCCAGGTCAGGTCAGCCTTGGGGTTGCCGGGATAGACGTCGCGGATGCCCCGGTAGAGATTGCCGCCGGAATCGCTCGGAACCTGGCGTTTAACCAGGGCGGTATCGACAACTTCATTCGCGGCATAGGCGCCCCACTGGGGAGATCCGGCTCCCGCCAAATCGGAACCGTTGATGCGGACGCGGGCCGCCCGGGACTCCGCCATGGGAATTCCCGCCCGGCGCATCAGCGCGCTGCCCAGCATTTGGGAGGGCGTGAATTGGGTGTTGAGATTGATGCTGTCACGGTTCTGCCAGGGCCGGTCTTTGGCCAGGTTAACCCGAAAATTGTGAGGAACGGAAGTACGGGTGCCGTGACCGCGGTTCCGGAAAGCGGCATTATACCGCAGTTGGGTCGTGGCGCCACCGTCCACCACGCCATCGATCGCGATGAAGGTTCCATTGGCGGCGGCATCGCTGTCGGGCGCTCCACCCCAGACTCCTTTGAGATAGTCATACTCGGCCTGGCTCATGATCAATCGATACAAGGGCTGGCTGCCGGCATACGCCTCGTTATCCACCTGATAGAGCAGGTTGGCCGTCCGGGAGTTGCCAGAAGGCAGCGTATTCGGATAGGTGCGCGAATGGCCGGTGGCGTCGCTCGCCACGAGATAGAATTCCACGATCGTACCATTGGCCTGGGCGGGCAACGTGGCACCGAAAAGTCCGTCGTTGGGAAGGCCATCACCGTGCGCGCCGTCGTCGGACATTGGCGTCTGGGTGAACGAAGTGGTCCCGTCGACGCGATGGTATAGCGTCACCGAGAGTCCGATGGTTTGCTCATCGGTCAGTCGGGCGTTGACGGTGACGGTATCGGTCGATTTGGGGATGATCGGAAAGTGGCCAACGCTGCTGATAAAAGGGGCCGCGTCGATACTGGCGGTTGAATTGGCTGCCCCTGGCGTGCCGCCCACCACCGCACTGGTGGCCCAATTGTGGGCCAGGCTATTGGGCAAGGACGCATTGACCAGTTCCAAAGTTTTGCCGTCGCCGTCGTGTTCCGCGAACCATTCCCAACCTGTCTTGCCATACTGATCGGCGAGCCCAATGCGGCGCGTTGCCCAGTCACCCTCGGGAGCGTACGTCACTTCGTTCACCGTCTGGCCCAGTGCGTCCGAGAGGACCAGATGGTCCCCGTTGTCGCTCAGGCGTCCGGACCATCCGGCCACAAAGTTGGACACGGTGGGGTGATGAGACTGAAACGTCGGCTTATCGGCCGCGACTACCAGAAAGCCTTTGCTGGGAATGGAGGTGTTGGTCGGGAAGTTAAACCCGATCCCCTTGGTGAATTGCCAGCCGGTCAGGTTAACGGGAGTGGCATCTGCATTGTACAGCTCCACCCATTCCTCCAACACGTTGGTACCCAAGGGATGGTACATGATCTCGGAGATCAGCACGTTGGCAGCAGACGCCCATTCCACCCCCAACAAGGTGAACAAGGCGCCAGCGAGAAAGGGACGGAATCGCAGCATTGTTACAGTTTAGCAACGCCCGCGCCCGATGGCCGGAAATCACGATGACAATATTGTCATCGACCCTCTGGAATACCTCCAACCTGCGCATCTCTGACCCTATTTTGCCGTCCCGATCTTGGGTCATCTCAATATTGGGCGACCAACCCAGTTGGAATCGACGAATCGCGACCGGAAACATTGGCGAAGTTCGCCAACAAAGGGTTGAAAAGTCGGCTCATGATTCCCGAAGTTGTTGGGAACGGGAGCGGTAAAACACCGTTTTTGCAGGTCAAAGGACTCACTAGATGACAACGACGTCATCTGGCGATGGGGATCTGGTTGCAGGACGGCCCCGGGGACGCTTCCTTCCTTGCTCCGATGAACTGGCCGGGCAACGATCCCGGCCAGTTCACCGTACCCCGAAAATGACATGCGAGTCCTGGTCGTAGAAAACGAGCGCAAGACGGCTTCCTTTGTGCGAAAGGCACTCCAGGAAGAGGGCTTTGCCGTGGAAGTCCTCGACAACGGCGACGCCGTGCTGCCCCTGGTCTCATCCACCCAGTTTGACGTCCTGGTCCTCGATATCATGCTCCCCGGTCGTGATGGCTTGAGTGTGGTGCGGCAGTTGCGCGAACGGCGAATCAAGATTCCCGTGATGCTGCTGACCGCCCGCGGAGAGGTGAACGAAAAGGTCGAGGGATTGAACGCCGGGGCCGATGATTATTTGGCCAAGCCCTTTGCCTTGGCGGAGTTGGTGGCGCGGGTGCGAGCCTTGGGCCGACGGGGCGGCGACACCGGCGCGATCCTACTGCGCCTGGCCGATTTGTCCCTTGATACGGTCAATCACCGTGCCGAACGTGCTGGCAACCCCATCGATCTGGCTCCGCGCGAGTATCGACTCCTGGAATTCCTCATGCGTTCGGCCGGGCAGGTCTGCGCCCGCATGGCCATCGTGGAGAAAGTCTGGGGCTATGATTTCGATCCCGGCACCAACCTGGTCGATGTTTATATCATGCGTCTCCGCGAGAAGGTGGACGCCGGACATGAGCGGAAACTGCTTCATACCGTCCGTGGCGTGGGCTACGTGATGAAGGAAATGACGCCGTGACCATCGGCACCCGCCTAACCCTTTGGTACTCGTTTGTTTTGCTGCTCGCCTTGGTCGTCCTGGGCGGCGGCATGTACTATGAGCTGGTCGTCGAGCGGGACGAGACCAAGGCTGCCGGTCGGCCCCGGGAACCGGAGGGAGAAGAGATCAGCGAAGTGGTCTTCTTCTATGCCGTGCCAGCGGTGATTGTGACCTTGGTGGGCGGCTGGTGGTTGATGCGCAAGGCGCTTTCGCCCATCAGCACCTTGACCCGGGCGGTGGAGCGAATCTCGGCCAATAACCTCAAAGAACGCCTGAACCGGAGCGGCAACGGGGATGAGCTTGATCGCCTCACTGACGTTTTCAATACGATGGTGGCAGGACTGGAATCGTCCTTCACGCGGGAACGCGAATTTACGATCCACGCATCGCATGAACTAAAAACCCCGCTCACGATCATGCGCGGCCAGATTGAGACCGCGCTCAGGGAAGACGCCTTGACCGAGCCGCAACGCGAAATTCTAAGCAGCCAACTCGACGAAATCCAGCGGCTGGCCGGTATTGTGGACAGCCTCTTCCTGCTCGCCAAGGCCGACGCCGGACTGGTGGAACTGCGGCGCGAATCCATCGCCTGGCACGAATTGGTGCAGGAAGTAGCGGCGGACGCGGAATTACTGGGAGCCTCGCAGCAATTGAAGATTCGCGCGGGCCAGGTGGAGCCCGTTACAGTTTCCGGCGATCGCCATCGGATTCGGCAACTCCTGCTCGCCATCACGGACAACGCCGTGCGCTATAATCAGCCGGGTGGATTCGTGGAATATAGACTCCTGAAGGAACCGGGCCACGCGGTCTTGACCGTTGCCAACTCGGGGCCGGGCATTTCGCTCGAAGGCTTAGCCCGCGTCTTCGACCGATTCTACCGGGGCGACCCCGCGCGCGGCCGGGCCGTCGAAGGCTCCGGCCTGGGACTCAGCATCGCCCAATGGATCGCCCACTCCCACGGCGGTACAATCAAAATCGAATCCAATGTGGGATCAAGCACGACCGTGACAATACGGCTGCCAGTGGGGGTGTGATGGTCAAAGTTTGTTGGCGATAAAGGTCTGGCATGCGGAGGTGTGCCCGAGGGCTGTCGGCTAAGGTGAACACCCCATGGGCAGGGGGTCCGTCACACGCCTAGGTTTCATCTGCCGTGACCGGTGGGTGCCGATCGGCTTTGATGAACGAGTCCAGAGACATATCCGGCACGGATTTTGCACGTGGCTTGGAACGTATGCAGGAAATCGAGCCTTCGGAGGCGCCGGTTCCGACTTTGCCGAGCCGTTCCAGCCCGGTGGGTTGGGCGCGCAGACGGCGCCATTACGACTTGGTGCCCAAGGATGGCATCTGGGGCGTGATTGTGGCGGCGGTGGTGTTCGTCGTAGGCCTGTTGCTCGTAAGTCATCGTTAACTGTCCAAAACGTCCCGTAATTACTCGTCAATTTACCGATAGCCTTTATGAAAATTCTCCTTACCGCTGAAGCCATCTCCAAAGGGGGACGTTCGGGCGCGGTCCATTCGCCGGATGGATTGCTGGATGTTACTTTGGGAAATCCGATGGAGAAGGGCCGGGAGAAGCTGGGGCCCAGCCCGGAGTTGCTATTCGCGGGGGCGTATTCTGCCTGTTACCACGGTGCAATTCGCAATGCGGCCCAGAAGCTCAAGGCTCCTCCGGGAGATTCGACGGTGAGGGCAGTGGTCAGTCTGACGGAAGATGACGAGGGCGGTTATCGCCTGGTGGTCGTACTCCATGCGCAGCTTCCTGGAGTTCAGTGGGAATTGGCCAGGAACATCATGGAATTGGCGCACCAGACTTGCCCGTATTCGAAGGCGCTCCGCGGAGATGCCACGGTCACGCTGGCGGTGGATTGAAATACCACGCGAGCCCGAATAACTGTCTATGAAAGATCCGGTTTACAAACTCATCGAACTCACCGGCACATCCTCCGCTTCCATTGAGGATGCCGTGAATAAGGCCATTAAGCGGGCTCACAAGACCGTCAAGAACCTGTGCTGGTTCCAGGTAGTGGAAACGCGCGGCAACATTGAAAAGGGCGAGGTGCATCACTGGCAGGTGACGATCAAAGTGGGTTTTACCGTGGAAGGATGAACTGAAACGAAATCCAAGAGTGAGTCCCAAACCGAATGAAAGGTATCATCCCTATGACAATCCCCGAAGACAGCAATCTGTCCCACCACGTGGAAAAGCTGAAGGGTGAGATGCGTCAACTCATTGATCATCTCCGGGCCGACGTGGAAAAGGTCAACGAGCCCAAAGCCCAGGCCCTGTTTGAGACCTCGGCGGAAGCGTTGACCGGCCTGGTCAAGGCTTTCGAAGACTATCAACAAAAGAACGAAGCGGCCTGGCGAAGCGCCCCCATCGTGGCAGGATAGCGTCTAGGACACCTACGACACCCCGAAAAAGCCCCCATGCCTGCATTAACCGCGAAACAGGTCGGTGTCTTCATGCCGTCGGTTCCCGAATGGTCGAAGCGAGGGCAAGTCATCCATCGGACTTTCGAGTTCGACGGATTCCTGGCTGGCATTGCCTTCGTCAAGCGGATCGCCACGAAGGCCGAGAAGCTCAATCATCATCCAGACATCGACATCCGTTACGACAAGGTGACGCTGAAGCTTACCACACATGACGAAGGTGGGTTGACCGATAAGGATTTCACCCTCGCCAAGCAGTGTGACGAGGTGTTTTCTAAG
>DATJII010000310.1:0-35158 GCA_035493435.1 Candidatus Limnocylindria bacterium
CTGACCGTACGGCGTCCGGGTTCAAGTGGCCTGGTGCCGGTCGTTAGTGTCTACAACGCCGCGGGAACGTATCAGGCCGAAGTGGTGGGCAATCCGGCTGACGACGGCGCGGCCAATGTTCCAGTTACTGTCACCGGCACCTACTTCGCCTTGGTCCGCCCCTCCAATGGCACGGGTGGCATCGATGACCAATATGTGCTCGACGTCCAGATCGTCCCGACGGGCAGCTTGAATTTCCCAAACCTGGTCGTTTCCAGTGTGGTGCCTCCAGCCGGTTCGGGAATCCTGAGCGGCCAGACGGTCAAGTACTCCTATACCGTCTTGAATTCTGGCAACACCCCGACGCCAGCACCCAACTGGATCGATCGCGTGGTCTTGTCGACCGACCCCATCCTGGGAAATGCCGATGACGTGTCACTGGGCTTCTTCCCCCACAGCGGCGTGCTGGCTCCCGGAGCGAGTTATAATGCGACGAATTCCCTGGTCATTCCCGATGGCCTGAGTGGTGATTTCTATGTGGTGGTCCAGGCGGATGCCGGCAATGCCATCAATGAATTGCTCTTCGAAGGGGATAACACGACCAGCTCCGGTGCGACGTTCCACGTTGATGTGGCTCCTTATCCGGACGTATCCGTGGAAAACCTGGTCGTTTCAGCGCCTGACGCCAATCACCAGTATACGGTGACCTGGAAGACAGCGAACCATGGCACTGCTGCAGCTCCCTCGGGATTTGTCGAGCGCCTGGTCGTGGTGAACCAGACGACCGGGGTTACCTTAAAGAACGTCAATCTGCCTTTGGCCGTCGGAGTTCCGATTAACGGCGCAGTGGCCCATTCCCAAACGGTGACCGCGACCGACGCGGGCAACTATCTGGTGACGGTGGTCACCGATTCCGGAGATGCGCTCTTTGAATACAACGGCGCAGGCCATGTATCTGCGGAATCGAACAACACGGCTACTGCCCAGTTTGGGATCACGGTGAATTTCAATGTCACTGTGGCCAGCAGCCCGGTCGGCGCTGGTACGCTGACGGGCGCCGGAAGCTATGCGTCCGGCACCCCAGTCACGGTGGTCGCGACGCCCAATACCAATGATCTACCGTACCTCTTCGTTAACTGGACCGAAGGTGGCGCGTTCCAAAGCGGAACCTCTAATTACGCGTTTGTCATCGGACGGGACCGGACTCTGACTGCGAATTTTACTCTGCCATCGTTCGTGGTTTCAGTGGCCAACAATCCGGTGGCGGCGGGCTCGGTCACGGGGCAGGGCACCTATTTCTACGGGTTCACAAACATTCTCTCGGCCACCGCCAATTTCGGCTATCGGTTTACCAACTGGACGGAAAATGGTTCAGTGGTGGGCACCACGCCGTTGTTGACGAACATCGTCAAAAAGAACCGCACGCTGGTGGCGAACTACGTGGAGGCGAACACGGTTCACACTGTGGTAACCGGAACCTTCCCGACCAATGTCACCACCGTGGCAGGTGCGGGCAACTATAATAACGGCCAGACCGCCGATGTCGTGGCTCCGCTCTCCGTCACCAATGCGCCCAATGTCTATACCTTCCGCGAATTCCGGGTGAACGGTACCCTGGCGGGCACTTCCACGACGGTGCACAAGTTGTTCTCCACGGTCGATCCCACCAACCTGGTGTTCGTGGCCTACTACGACAGCATCAGCATCAAGCCGCTCGTCACCAACCTGCTGTCAAACATTCCGGGCACGATTCCCGCGACGACCAATTTTATCCTCGGCATCCAGTTTAACCGGGGCATGAACACCAATGTCGCACCGGGGATTAGCTTGACCAATCCGGCGGCGGGGGCCACCCAGGCTTCGGTTCCGGCGGGCGGTACCTGGAGCACGACGGTGAATCCGAACGATACGTTCACCCTCAAGCCCATTACTTTCTCAGCGGGCATGGACGGAACCAACCGGGTCCGGGTTTCCCTGGCCAAGGATCTCAATGGATCCATCCTAGACCCCACTAACGTGGTGGAACTGCTGGTGGATGTTACGCCGCCGCTGAATCCGACGGTCAGCCTGATCAGCTCCAACAGTGTCTCGGCGACCGTCAGTTGGGTGACTTACCTCGCTCCAGCCGATATCAATGGCTTCCGCCTATATATCGCTCCGACCAATTTCAGTTCGGTATCCAGCTTGGTGGCGGTATCCTCAGTGGCATCCGCGACCCGCACCTTCACTTACACGGGCTTGAACCTCGATACGGACTATTACGTAGCGGCGACTGCGGTCGACGCCGCCGGCAATAGTGCGAGCACAGTAGTGCCGTTGAAGGTTCGTTTGCCAAGCACAGTTCCGCCGCCAGTGGCCGTGAACGTCGCGGCTGCGAGTTCGTCATCTGCCACGGTTTCCTGGACGGGCTACAATACCGGAAACCTGTTTGGCTTTGCTGGCTTCCGACTCTATTACGAAACCACGGACTTCAATACTGTCACGGGCCATTCCATTCGCCAATCGCTCGCGCCAGACGTTCGGACCTTCACGGTGGAAGGGCTGGACCGCACCAAGACCTATCACTTCGCGGTAGTCGGATATAATGGCACCAATGGATTCAACGCCACGGTGGCGACCGGCAGCTGGTCCGATCCCTATGCGGGGGTGATCGCAAGTGATACCACCCTGGGCGGTGGTGGCGAGACGACGGTGGATGTCTTGCACGACATCTCGATCCAAAACAACGCGGTCCTGACCATTCCGGCGGGCACCACCGTTCGTTTTGCGGCGGGTACCGGCATCACTGTACAACAAGGCGTCATTCATGCGGATGGCACGGCGCTCGATCCCGTGGTCTTTACTTCCATACGCGATCAGGCTGGCCAAAGTTCCGCGCCCGGCGACTGGAAAGGCATCGGATTCACAGGGGCATCCGGAGCCACCTTGTTGCGGCATGTTTTCGTCAAGTACGGTGGCGGGTTGCTGGTGACCAACGCGAGTTTTACCCTCGATGCCTTCTCGGCGCTCTATAATAATACCGTAGGATTGGGGTTGTTTAACGGGGCCGCCCTCAATACCACGAATGCGTTGCTTGCCTATAACGGCATTGGCGCCGAGCAATCGGGAGCATCGCATCTCACGCTCCGGAACTCGGTCATCAAGAACAACGACACCAACGCTTTCTCGACAGGTGGATCGAGCATTGTGGGGCAGGCCAACTGGTGGGGCTCGGCCGTCGCCGGGGACATTACGGCTCTCAACGTGGGAGCGGTCGATACGTCCAATTTCCTGACCACTGAGCCCATCCTTACCCCCGCGATTGGCATTGTGGGGAACGTGACACAAGTTAGTACCAGCACGGTGGACCTGCGCCTGGCCAGCCGAACCGCGGATGCGATGCGGGTCAGTGAAGATTCCACATTCGCCGGGGTCTTCTTCACGCCGTTCTCGAATAGCCTCGCCTTCGCCTTGAGTGACGGCGGCGGCCATAAGTCAATATACGCCCAATTCCGCAGTGTGACGGGCGCCACCAATCCTCCGGTGGCGGTAGCGGTGGAGTATGTCACGCAGGGACCCACCATTACGGCCTACAGCCTGGAAGAGGGCGATTCCCTGACCCGTCCATTGCGGGTTACGGGAACCTCGACCGCGCCATTGGGAATCATCGGCATGTCGCTGAACGTGGATGGAACCCAGGTCGCCACAAATGCTGCGGGTTCATTCTCCACCTGGCTGGATATCCGGGGTTATACGGCCGGTATTCACCGGGTTGAACTGGTGGCCCGCGATAACGGCGGCGCGATTGCCCGCAGTGGCGTCAATGTCACGATATCGCCCAATCCTCCTTCGGCCCCGGTAATCGTGGTGCCGATCGACCACAAGGTGGTTAATACGCCCACCATCGTGGTGAGCGGCACGGCGGAACCTTTCCTCGGAGTGCGCATCGTGAGAGCTAGCGTGGTGTTGGCCACTGGCACGGCGGACGCAGCCGGTAACTGGAGTTTCCCCGCGGTGCCCCTGGCTGACGGGAACAACGCCCTGGCCGCTGTCGCGTTCGACACCCTGGGTTCCGCCAGCAGCCCGGTGATTACGGTTTCCTTGAACACCGGCCCACCGGTCGCTGTGGTGCAGGATCTGCCGTTCTATAATCCCACCGACGGGTTGAGCCTTTCCTGGCACTATCCGACCAACGGGACTGCGGCCAATCGCTTCCGCGTATTCTGGAATCAGGCGCCGTTCTCGTCCACCAATGGTGTAGTGGGCAGCAGCCCAGTCTTGACGGGGTTGACTTATAAACTGCCGACCATTCCTGCCGGGTTCTATTACTTTGCAGTGGTCGGCTACGATGAGGCAGGCAATGCGAGCGCCCTGTCGAATTTGCAGCCTTTTGCTTACGATCCCTTCCCGCCCGCCTTCGCCATCGGGTTTGACAAGGCCTCTCCAGTGGGTGTTGGCCCCGTGCACATCACGCTTACTGCCTCGAAGGCTTTGAGCGCTCCGCCGAGTTTGACGCTGAAGTGGCCTTCGACCGCGCCCGTGGCGTTGTCGGTGGTGAACACGTCCCTGAACACCTACGAAGCGACTCTGAACGTTACGCCATTCACGGCCTCCGGGCTCATCGACTTCACGGTCTCCGCCCAGGATCTGTTGGGAAATGTCTTCCAGGGCGCTCCGACTGGCGTGCCGATGGTGGTGGACGTGGTCCTGCCTACCGGCCGGATAGCGACTTCGCCGCTGTCGCCAATCCAGACGACGAACTCGACCAATGTTTCAGTCAGCCTGACTCTCAGCAAACCCGCCAAGGCGGGCACCGTGCCGCAGTTGACCTTTGCGCCGCCGACCGGTTCGGTGGTGCCTTTGACAGTGACAGGCGCTGGCACGAACTGGTCCACCACCTTGCCATTGACTCCAGCCATGGGTTCCGGCTTTGGGGCCTTTGCCCTCACGGTCAGTGACCAGTTGGACAATGTGGGTCAGGTGATCACCACCGGCGGGTTCTTGGAAATCTATAACACCGCAAAGCCGAGCGCCCCGGCAGCGCCGACCATCTTTGAGGTGGCCAGCGTCCCCGGTGGTGGCATCAAACTCGCATGGACGCCGATTACCAATGCCGAGATTTATCGGGTCTATAGCAAGCCGGGAACCAATGGCACACCCGTTGACTTGGTGACCGACGGACTGACCGACACGGTCTATACGAATTTCCCACCGGCCGACGGCTACTATCGTATCGCCGTTACGGCCTCGCGCCGGGGCGCGGAAGGGACCAATTCGAATATCATCATTGGCCTCGCAGATTCCACACCGCCACCCGCACCCACCAACCTGGTCACGGAACTCGCCGCTTCGGGAGTCGATATCAAGTGGCAGCGGGGCGAGGGAAAAGCGGCCTTCACTTACCGGCTCTACCGTAACGACGTCCTGATCCAAACCATCGCTGGCAGCGCGGAAACCAATTACTTCACGACGGACTCGCCGCCACGCGGAACGATGGTTTATCGCGTGGGTGCCCTGGACCAAATCGGTAACGAGGCCTTGAGCGATACTTCGACCATCCAGTTGCTGGTGGGCGCGGTGAATCAATTCACAGTTCTTGCGACGGAAGGCCAGGCACCTTACTTGACCTGGACCTCCACTGACCCGACTGCGGTGGGCTTCAATATCTATCGTGACGGGATCAAGCAGAATTCCACACCGATCCCGGCGGCAGCGTATTTGGATAGCCTTGGGATTCCCAAAGGCGGCCAGGTTAGCTATGTGGTGAAGGCCGTCAATTCGACCAACGCCGAGAGCGCGGCGCGCAGGGTTACTGCCAGCAGCCTCGCATTCTCCCTGGGAGTCAACGTGGTCAACGGCACCAATCAGGCGCTTATCCAACGGTACTTCGACGATTATCGCGTCACGGTTTCCAACCTCACGTCGGCCACCTCGGTTGGCTTGGATCATCTGGAGTTGGTCCGGACAGTGGCGACGGGGGATACTTTGACGCGGACGGATGCGGACGGTGTCTCCATCGGCGCAGGAAACTACCTGTCGCGAGACGTGGTGTTCCCGGGTTCGCTGCTCAATGGCGCCCAGTCCGTCATGGTACGGGCCATCCAGGCGCCGGATATCGGCGGCAGCAAGGTGATCTACCAGCGGCCCTTCGATTTCGGCACGGTCAATCCGCCGACGTCGATGATCGATATCTCGGCGGCGCAACCTCCTTTGGCGGGCGGTCTCGCGTCCTTGAATCTCCGCATCTATAATCGCGGATACGCGGCGATGGACCTGCTTGTCGCGCGTGATGGAGGATCGAGCCCCAGCGATCTAGGGATCTCTCTCATCAATCAGTTTGGCCAGGAAGTGGGCCACGCGGGATATAAAGCCATACCGCCGGGAGCGATCTTTGCCGCCGACGGGCGGGTCTTCCTGCGGGTTTCTCCGGGCCAATCGACTCAACTCCAGGTGACGAACATCCTCGTCCCCGAATCCTTGGGCACCAACGGACTCTTCTTCCAGGCGACCTTCCCGCAGATTTATTACGATCTGGGTGGCACCAAGGAGGTAGCGGGCGGTCCGCTGCAAGGCGGCATGATCTCGTCGCTCGCGGTGACTCCCTATTTCGGCACCGCCACGACCGATCACCAATTCTACGCCAATGACGATCCCGTAATCATTACCGGCGCCGCGGTGGATCGTGTGACGCAGAATCCGGTGCCCAACGTTCCGCTTAAGATCGGGTTCTCCATCTCGGGCACCAAGTTCTACCAGGACATCACCACCGACGGGACCGGGCACTATTCCTTTGCCTATAATCCGCCGCAGGGCCTGAGCGGCACTATTAAGCTCTGGGCTGCGCACCCGGCGGTATTCGATATCCTGAACCAGGCGCAGGTCACCATCTACCGGGTCTATATGAGTCCGGGGCAGGTGGACTTGCGCATGTCGAAGAACGATCACCTGGATTTCAGCGTGGGCTTGATCAATCCGGGTGATGCAACGCTGAGCGGATTCCAATTGGAGACCGACGTCTTCCGCATGGAAGGAACCAACCTCATTCCGATCACCACGTTGACGGCGACGGCGGATGTGGCGCCGGACTTCATTGCCGGGCCCAAGGCCGTTCGCCAGGTGAAATTCCGCCTCCAGGCGGCGCTCGATGCCCCGGATAACGCAGTGGTCCATTTCCGGCTGCGCTCGGCGGAAGGCGCGATTGCCGAACTGTCGGCGAACGTTATGTTGCTCCCGGCCCAACCGTTGCTGGCGGTGATTGATCCCACCGTGGGATATGCCGAAGTCAGCGTGAACCGGGGCAACCTGGTTAGTAAAACGGTCACCATCGCCAATAAGGGATTGCGTGACTTGCAAGGGGTGACCTTGTCGCAACCCACGAATATTAACTGGATAACGGTTAACCTGCCTACCGGGCCGGACGGCAAGATCCACTTGCCGGACATGGCGGTCGGCGCAACGAACCAATTCACGGTAGTCTTCGCGCCACCAGCCTCAATCGATCTCGACTTCTATCAGGATCAATTCGTGATCGCGGGCACCAACGCCGACGCCACGTTCCCGGTCGGAGTCTATGCCCTCGTTACCTCATCCGTTAAGGGTGACGTGAAGTTCTATGTAGACGATATTCTCGTGCAAGCCGTTCCGAATGCGACCATCCGCATTAAGAATACCTTGATCAACGAAGAGCGCATCGCCCAGACCGACCTCAATGGCTTTGTTACGATAACGAATCTCCAGGAAGGACACTGGGCCTGGCAGGTCGGGGCGCCGGGTTATTCGACCACCGTTGGAGTAGCCGATGTGGTGGGTGGACAGACGATCATGCAGGAAACCCGGCTTTCGAAGTCGCTCGTGACGGTGAATTTCACGGTGGTGCCCGTGCCGTTCACCGACCGGTATGAGATCACGATTGAACAGACCTTCGAGACGCACGTGCCCGCGCCCGTGCTGGTATTGACGCCGCCCAACATGGACTTCCGCAGCGTGGGTCCGGGCTACGATGCGACCTTCCTCGTCACGGCCAAGAATTACGGATTGATTCAGATGACCGATCTGAAGATCGAGGGCATGACGGACGTGAAGGGTGGAACCCTGACACCTTTGATTACCTATGTGCCGCTCATGCGGGCTCAGGAGTCGATTGTGATTCCGTTCCACTTCACCTACCAATCCAACGGTGATACCGGAGGCGATGGGGGAGTGGGCGTTCATAGTATCAAGACGGGGCGTAAATTCGATGGTGGCGGTTTCGCCGATTGCGCCACCGGTGGTTTGGGTGGCTTGGCGGACTTCGTATCCGGCCTGATGGCCTTTGCCAATGCGCACGCCCAATGCGTCGATGCCCGCGCTGCGATGGCCATTCTGGCCTCGTTGGCGGTCACCTATTCGCTGTTGTGCGCACCGTCCTTTAGCCCGTTGGGCCTGCTTCCTTCGCCTTGTCCTTCGGGTGGCCCAGTCGGTTGGATCATCTCCTTCTTCATCAATGCCCTAAGTTGTTTCTGCCAGAATAGTTCCGGCGGATGCTTCGGCGGAGGCGATGACGGAGGTGGCAATGGCCCAGGCGGTCCAGATAAGCCAGTCTTCACCAAGTATGGCGGCGGAGGACCCGAATGCTTCGAGGCAGGGACCCAGGTGCTTCTGGCTGACGGAAGTGTCAAACTCATCGAGCAGGTGCAAGCGGGCGATCGGGTCCGCACTGGATCGCGTGAGGAAGACATCGCCACCGTGGGCAGCGTCGAATCCCATGTAGTTAACGGGGTGTATCAATTGCAGTTCGGCGGTGGTCGTTTGAACGTCACCGGAGAACATTTGATCTGGCTGGATGGCCACGGATGGACCGCCGCCCGAAACGTCCAAGCCGGCGACTGGCTCATGGGAGCCACCGGCCAGCGGGTGCAGGTGACCGGTACAGTCCGGGAGCCGCGGCAAACGACGGTTTATACCTTTACCAATATGGGCGATCACGCCTTCATCGCGAATGGCATGCTGGTGCATGACCAATGCGGACAACCCGCGCAACTGACCGCGGCGAAACCCGGCCAAAACCAATAATCAAGGAGCGACGAACCATGAAAACGAACTACTTCCGTTTGTGGACCGCCGCGGCCGGGCTGCTGTGGCTCGGCCTGATGACCGCCCGCGCCCAAGAGCAATTCCAGGGAGTTTGCTCGCGGGTCAAGATTGTCATCGCGCAGGAATTGACCATTGAGCGCATTGGCTACGAGGCCACTCTCGAGGTCACCGATAACGACGGGAACGATCCGATCACGGATTTCTCGGCCCAGCTCACCTTTGAGAATCCGTTGATCTCGACCAACGGCATCACCAATGACGCTTCGGCGTTCTTCTTTGTCCAGCAGCCGCGCCTGGAGAATATCAATGATGTGGGCGGGGCCGGGGTAATCGCGCCGACCACCAAGGCGGTGACCCGGTGGTTTATCATTCCGAAGCCCGGAGCGGGCGGTAAAACGCCGAACGGCATCGTCTATCGGGTGGGTTGCGTGCTCTCCGGCAAAATCCGCGGGCAGCAGATCCCCGCGGACGTCCTGTTCGCGGTTCCCGCCACCATCACGGTGAAACCGGAGCCACTGTTGGAGATTACCTATTTCCAGCCCCGGGATGTGCAAGGTGACGATCCGTTCACGGCGGATGTGGAAAGTCCGGTGCCCTTCACTTTGGGAGTGTTGGTGAAGAATGTGGGCTATGCGCCTGCCAAGAAGCTGAACATCGATTCGCAGCAGCCGAAAATTGTGGAAAACAAGAACGGCTTGCTCCTGGTGGCTCAACTGCTGGGAGCCCGGGTCAACGATTCTCCCCTCGATTACAAGAGTCTGCAGGTGAATTTGGGCGATATCGCCCCCGGCACCGCCAAAAAAGGCGCGTGGGACATGATCACCTCGCTTTCCGGAACGTTCACCGAATTCAAAGCCAGTTATACCCACGCCTCCGAGCTGGGCGGACAGGACACGTCGCTCATCAAGTCGCTCAATGCCTATTTCATCGCCCACGAAGTCTTGAATGACCAGGCGGGCCGGGACGGCATCAAGGACTTCCTGGCGGACACGCTCAACGACGAGGATAACGTCCCGAACGCGCTTTTCGAAAGCGAGGGGAACGAACTGCCCGTCAACTACCATACGAACGCCGTCGTGATTGGCACGGCGACGCCGGGCGGGAGCCTGAGTGTGCACCTGGATGCCCAGGTGGCGGGCTGGGGCTATATCCGGGTCGACGATCCCGGCCAGTCGCGGCTGAAGCTGGGCAGCATCACCCGGTCGGATGGCAAGGTGCTCAACGTGAACAATTATTGGACGAGCTATCGCTATACGCGCATTGGCAACATCCGGCAGAACTTCATCAACATCTTCGACCTGGTGGATCTGCAGTCCTATACCTACACGGTCAACTACGCTCCGTCCGAGAACGACGTCACTCCCCCGGTCACGTCCATCCACTTTGCCGGGGCGGCGACCGATGTGGGTGGCAAGACGATCATCTCGCCAGACACGCAGATCTACTTCCTTTCGGAGGACGCCCAACCGGTCAGCATCGTCTATAGCCTGACCAACGGGCCATTCATCCCGGCATTGCCGTTCTCGATTCCCACTCCTGGCGAGTATCAGATTGTCTACTACGCGACGGATGCGAGTCACAATCAGGAGTCCAACAAGACCAATATCCTGGTGGTATCCGGCGTGGGCTCCATCGATTTCGCCAGCGCGACACTGCCATCGCAGCCGATTTTCGCGCCGGGCGATGCGCTGTCGGTCCGTCCGGCCTCGGCTCCGCTGGTATTCTCCGCGGCGGCCAATCCGAGCCCCATGAATGCCCGCGTGGATGTGTTTAGCGGGGTTCAGGGTTGGGCCACCGTGGCCGGAGTGCCCTCGTCACCCACCCGGGCGACTGCCGCCGCGCTTACGGTGGGAGGCGACAATGTCGGGTTTTATAAGTACAGGCTCAACAACGGCGCCTGGAGCGCGGAACAGCCGGTCGTTTCTCCCATTTCCCTCACCGGGCTGGCGGCGGGTAATTATACCGTGGCCGTGCTGGGGCGCTCGGGTCACGGCGATTACCTGAATTCCTCCAATGCGGTGTCGGTAGCCTGGAAAGTTGATCCGGCGGCTCCGGCGACTGTTGTCACCGGAACACCGGCCACTCCGACCCATGGCTTTAATGCCCCGTTGCTGGTGGCTGGCACCGGGGTGACCGCTTACCGGTGGACCGTCGATAACGGCTATTACCGAGCCGAAACCCCGTTGGCCACGCCACTCACCTTGACGAGTTTGGATCCCGGCGACCACACGGTGGCGGTTTTGGGAAAAGTCTCAGGCACGTTCCAGCCGACGAATAATCCCACCACGGTGACTTGGAAAATCGATCCGGGTTACGGGTACGGATTGCCGGGAACTCCGCTGGTCCGTTCCGTGGCCTTCACCAATGTGGGAACCACGCAGCATACTTTCGCCTGGGACGGTCGTGATGACCACGGGGTCATTCAGCCTGCCGGTTGGTACACCTTGCGAGTGACGCTGAGTGATCAATTGGGCCACTCCAATTTCGTCACCAAGACTCTCCAAATTGGCGATCTGGCCGGCTCGGTAGCCGTGCTGGCGGACGCGACGCGCGGTCCCAAGAATCCTCATGCAAGGGTGCGCTGGGCCGTGTGGCAGGACCAGAGTGGCGGCAACTGGCAGATCTATGCGCAGGATTTGTGGAATGGTTCGGCCCCGATCCGCGCGCTGACGTCCGGTTTGCTGGCACAGGAAAATCCCCGTACCGACGGACGCTACGTCGTGTGGCAAGCCCGTCAGGCGAACGGTAATTGGGACATACTAATGGCCGATCTTGAATCGACCAATGCCCCCGTGGCGTTGACCCGTACTTCCACCCGCGACGAAGTGAGCCCGACCATCGATTGGCCGTGGGTCGTTTATCAGTCCAAGGCGTCCAGTTCGCCATCGGATCCTTGGCTGCTGAAGTCGCTGAACCTCGCAACCCTGGAAACCGCTTCGGTTTACCCGTCCACTCAGGATGAACTCGATCCTGACGTCCAAGGTGGGCGGGTGGTGTGGGCTGACCAACGAGACGTGGGGCAAGGGGAGATCTATTTCAAGAACCTTGAAAGCGGAGAGTTCCGTCGCCTCACCACCAACGGCTTCGGCCAGTATCATCCGGCCATTTTCGACCAATGGATCGTCTGGCAGGATAACCGGAATAGCGAAGTCGATATCTACGGCTACGATCTCCAGCGCAATACCGAGGTGCGGGTCACTTCGACTCCCGAAGATGAGGCGCGTCCCAAGCTCGATGGACCCTGGCTGATCGAGGAGGAAAACTCCCTCGGACCTCTGACCGCCAATGTGCGGGTGGTGCATTTGCCGAGTGGGCGTTCGGTGCCAGTCACTCGCACGCCAACGCTCAAGGCGATGCCTGCCTTGGCTTCAGGACGGGCTGTCTGGCTGGAAACCCAGAACAATCAGTCACAGGTGGTGGCGGCCGATCTCCCGTCGCTGCAGGCGGTATTCCAAAACCGCAATGCGGTGGCCGTGACGCCAGCCATGGCGAGTTTCCAAGGGAACGCCTTTAGTTTGTTGGCGCTCTGGCACGATCAAGCGGGAATCACCGAGATTACCCACTACAAGACGCTTACGCCTGCGGTGGTCACGGAATCGGCCGGCTGGACCAACGGAGCGCCTGCGGGGGCCAATTTCTCGCTCACGGCGGGTGATTTCCTCTGGATCAAGTTCGATGCCCGAAATGTTCTCGATCTGGGCGTGAACACCGCTTCGCCGCTGAACTTGGCGGCCGGCGTGAACGTGTTTGGCTACACCAGCTTCCCCAGCCAATTCTCGGCCTACGCTTTGCTGGAGCAGTTGGGTCTTAATAATGCGAGAGGCGTCCGGATGCTGGACGCGGAGTCGGGAAGGTGGGTCACGGCTTCGGTGGTGGGCAACCAAATGGTGGGGGATGATTTTGCCATCCCCGGAGTCGCAGTGCTATTGGTGGATGTCGCCAGTCCAGTCAACGGATTCAAACCAGGAAAACCATGAGTAATTCGACGCAACAGTGGAGATGGCTGCTGCCGCTGGCGGCATGGGTGAGTGTAAACGCCTGGGCGACCACGCCGGCAGAACTCAGCGCGACCATGACCCGTGGCGACAAGGTGACGGTCATTGATATCCGGAGCACCGATGTATACGCCAACGGGCATATTCCCGGAGCAATCAATGTTCCGGCGGCCATTGTCGCCGAAAAGCGATTGCCGCGTCTGGGCAAGGTCATCGTGTATGACGACGGGTTGGGAACGGACAAAGCCACAGACGCCGCTGCGAAACTGAGCCAAAAACCGGGCATCAGCGCTGAGGTTCTTCAAGGCGGGTTTTCCGCGTGGGAAACCGCCAATGCCGCCGCAACCACCCGTGGCGCGTATAGCAAGGAAGAATCGCTGCCGCGCATTACTTATCAGGAATTGAAGACTTTGCCTGCGAAGAACCTGGTCCTGGTGGATCTGCGTCAATCGGCGACGACTGCATCGGGCAAATCGACCAAATCAATTCCCAATCCCAACGCGCCTCCGGCTGCCCCCGCTGCTCCGCTCACCGATTTGCACGGCGCTTTTCCGGGAGCCCGTATCAGCACCTCCGCCTTTGGCAAGGGAGTGGCGGCCAAAACGGCTGGAGATTCCGCTCCTTTGATTGTCTTGATCGACAACGGCGACGGCGTGGCCGAGGCCACGGCGCGCCAGCTTCGGGCCAATGGCGTTCAACGCTTTACCATCCTGGCGGGCGGGGAACAGATCATCGCCCGGGATGGAATGCCCGGGAAACAACGTCTGGGAGCCAAGGTGTCCGGGCCCATCAAGCTGCCGACGCTTTCGAACGGCAATTGATATTCGGCTGGGCAAAACGGCTCCCGGAGGTTGGGATCGAAGCGATGCGGAGTAATCCATTGAGTTGGCGGGAAATAGTTAATCGATTGCTGGCCGTGGCGCTGCTATGCCTCGCCCGTTTGGGTGCGGATGCAGCACCGGCGATCATCACAGAAAACGGTTTGGTTGAAGTAAAGGACCACGGGCAGATCCGGCGATTCGAAGTGGCTTTGGACGAAGTGAGAATGGCGCACGGTGGGGTGGTGGAGCGGGTGGCTCACCATCGCAACCTGGTAGATCTGGGAGCTTATCTCGCCCGGGAAGCGAAGGCCGGACGGGAAGCGCAATGGGTCTTATACCCGGCGGGTGAAGAACGATTGGTCTCAGCCCGAAGGTATTTGGGCCGGAAACTGGTGGTGCGATTGAACGATATGCGAGTTGCAAATTCATTGGCCGCAATGGACGGCATGGAAGGTTGGAAGCCGGTGGCTTCGCTTTCCGGATGGATTGTTGCGTCGGCACGTGGTCCCGGCGAGGCGTTGGCTTTGGCGGACAGGTTGAAGCGGGTACCCGGGGTGCTTGAGGTGGAACCTCTTGTCGCCAGGCAGGCAAGCAAGAAACTAATTCCCAGCGATCCGTTGTTTGGCCAGCAATGGCATCTCAAAAACGGAGGCCAGAACGGCGGGACCAAAGGCATCGATCTTCACGTAACCGGAGTATGGGACCAGTTCCATGCGACTGGCGTCCAGGTGGGGGTAGTGGACGACGGCCTTCAATATACCCATCCCGATCTCGCAGCGGGATATGAGCCCGCCACCAGCTATGACTTTAATGACGATGACGCCGATCCCTATCCGAATGCCGGAGCAGGCGACAATCATGGCACTTCTGTGACGGGTATCATCGGGGCGCGTGGCAACAACGGTCGCGGCGTCGTGGGTGTGGCTTTTGATTGCCGGTTGTCGGGCTTGCGACTGGTTGCCTTGCCGTCTACTGACGAAGAGGAAGCAGCAGCCTTCCTGCACAGCAATTCAGTGATTCAAATCAAGAATAACAGTTGGGGCGCGGATGATTGTCCCACGGGAGGCACCACTTTGGAGGGGCCCGGTACACTAGCCAAGGCGGCCCTGGCAGAAGGAGTCAAATCAGGCCGGGGCGGACTCGGTGAAATCTATGTCTTCGCGGCGGGCAACGGGGGGGATTGCAACGAGGACGTGAATTACGATGGCTACGCGAACTCGGTTGAAGTCATCGCCACGAGCGTGGTCGATTATCGGGGGAACTATCTTTCTTACGGAGAGCACAGCGCCTGCATCCAGGTGGTCGCACCCACGGGTGATTTCAGCACGCCTGAGACGGTGACGACCGACCTGGTGGGCGAGGACGGTTGGAATTATACCGGAGCGCCGGGCGAACTGTCGGACCGGGATTATACCAAAACTTTTGATGGAACCTCTGCTGCTGCGCCCATGGTGACTGGCGTGGTGGCACTGATGTTGCAGGCCAATCCCCGGCTTGGCTGGCGTGACGTGCAGGAAGTGCTGTTGCGGACCGGGGTGAAATTAAAGCCCACCGATGCGGGATGGACCACCAACAGCGCGGGAATTCCGCATCATTATCGCCTCGGCGCCGGAATGGTTGACGCAGGCGCGGCGGTGACGCTGGCCACGAACTGGGCATCTTTAGGCCCGCAGGTTGTGGTGTCCAACGGCATCAGCGGCTTGGCCCAGGCCATACCCGATGGCTTGGTTACAGGAATTACCCGGGACTTTGTTTTCGATGCCCCGAACCTGCGTGTCGAACACGCCACTGTCACCCTCACGACCACCCATTCGATGTGGGGGGATCTTGAGGTGACCCTGATTTCACCCTCGGGCTATACCAGCACCTTGGCTTCCAGCCACGGCGCATCGTCCCGGGTCGACTATAAAAACTGGACCCTAAACTCCGTTCGGCATTGGGGTGAACCGGCAGGCGGTACCTGGAAGGTCCGGATTGCCGATACGCAAGTGGGGCGCACTGGAGTCTTGAATGCGGTGACGATCACGCTCTACGGATCCACGCCGACCACCACGCTGGCCCTTGATAATTCCGGCAGCCAACCCTTGCTCGTCGCCCGCACCGCTGCGGCGGGTTGGACGGCTCAGTTCGAAGTTTCCCCTGATCTCAATCAGTGGTTGCCCTTGGGGCAGCAAACCATTCCGGGTTCCGGAGTGGCTCAGTTCGTAGATGCCAATCCGGTCGGGACCGAAACGGCGCGTTTTTACCGTGTCCGAATCCAATAGCCCACGTGACTTTTCCACCACTCGATTCCAACTCTCTATGAAAGCGAACGCTTCCTTTCCCAACGACTTACCCGGGCTGCCCTTCCGTTGGGCGGTTCCTGGCCTGATCGCCGGATTCCTGGCGCTATGCGCGTCCGCCTTGGCGGGTACCATCGCGGACGTGACGGCGGCGAACGTGACACCCAGCGGGTTTAGCGTGGTGTGGCGAAGTGTCGACGCCGACCCTGGTATCCGGGTCTACACCGATGCCGCGGGAACCCACGAGATTACCGGCCAGTTGGGGGTGGAGGATTTTCCCGTGCGCACCGGCAATTCCGGTGCAGCGACGCCTTATGAGCGCCGGGCCAGCAAGGCCAGCCTGAAAGGCAAGTCGCGCTCCCTGGGCCTGATGCAAGTGCAGGTTACGGGATGCGCCCCGGCGACGACCTATTATTATAAAGTGACCTCCACGCCGTCCGGGCAGCCAGTTGAGGTTTTCCCAGCTTCCGGGCCTCTGCCCTCAGTTACGACACCCAAAGAGAATTCGTTTGTCATCAGTTCCCAGGCCCTGCTGTTGGACGTCCCCGGTGTTGATACGGACGGACAGATCATGTTTCTTCGGCATCCAAGTGGAGGCTATCCGATCGCTGCGGTGGTCGGGGATGGCGCGGGAACGAATCAAGTTTTCTTGAGTATCAGCGATTTGTTCGCCGCCTCCGGGGCTGGCAACCTGCAATTGCAGGGCTCGCAGACCTTTACCGCCGATCTGTTTGGCGGAGGTGGCAGCGACACAGCGACGGACTTCACCCTGGTCTTTGGAACTGCTTTGTCTGCTACGGTGCCGAACCATCGTACTTTTAACGTCGAATACCTCGCCATCGATCTGGGCTCGACGATCTTGGAAACGGGCACCCAATCTAGCATTCCCATTACCTTCCAATCAGATGCCGAGGTTTCCGACCTGTCGGTGGTGGTCGGAATTCCAGCAGGTTACCTTGGAAACTTCACCCTCCAGGTCCTGGCGGGCGAAGTCGATCCCGCCGCCAGCTCCTTCACCTCGCAGTCTGGTACTAATTATTTGTTGCATCTCAAAACGAAAGCGGGTCAGGTCCTGACCGGCAGCAAGTTGCCGGCAATCCTGGGTTTCGCGGCATTGGGCAATGCACCTTCCGGCTTCGTCCCGTTGAATGTGATCACGGTGACCGGCAAGAAGGCCGACAACACCCAGGTGGAGCATCCCGAAGGCCAGGATGGGCAGGCGATCGTGATCGGTGCCACGCCTTTGTTGGTGGATACGGTTCAGCCCAACGGTTCCCATGTCCTGACGCTCTACGCCAAGCCCTGGTCCGGATATCAAATCGAGTCCACGGATGAGACTGGCCCCGGCGCGACGTGGCGGAACCTGCTGCGAGTGCCGGCCACCAACCTGGTGACGACGCTTAACAAGCTGCCTCGGGATCCTGGTGTCATGGGGTTCCGGGCTTCCAAATTTGTGGCAGATCCGCCGCTGCTCGATGCCTATATCAACCCGGATGAATCGCGCCGCCTGGTGATCTACTCCCAGCCTTCACGCCAGTTCACCGTGGAGTATCGCACCAATCTGGATGTCAACCTCGCGTGGCGAGCGTTGGTCACTCCGCCGCCGCTGACCAATTCGTTCCAGTTTGTGACGCTCGGCTCGACGAATGATGCGGTGTTATATCGCTTGAAGGGCAATTGACAGGGAGGGGGCGTTGGGCCAGCGCTCGACTTTGGGGGATGGATCGGTAGGCTCAGGCCTGTCGTGAAAGCCAATGGGACCAATGAGAATAATGGGAAGCATAGGACACTTACTTCTCCTAATTCCCTAGGTTCCCATCTCATCCTCCCACCTCGCGGTGATTACCAAACCTTGCTTTCCTACCAAAAGGCCGAGGTCGTGTATGACCTCACCTTTCGCTTCGCCCACAAACACCTCGCCAAGGGCGATCGGACAATTGACCAGATGATCCAATCCGCTCGTTCGGGAAAGCAGAACATCCTGGAGGGCAGCAAGGCTGCCACCACTTCCAAAGAAACGGAAATTAAGCTCACCAACGTGGGTCGGGCCAGCCTGGAAGAGCTACTGGCAGACTACCGTGATTACCTTCGCGTGCGGGATCACTCGATTTGGGATCGGGAATCGCGGGAGGCTCGGTTCGTCAGGACCTTGGGGCGCAAAACACCTCAGACTTACGAACTCTATCGTGAGTTTGTGGAAACACGTTCGGCAGAGGTGATTGCGAATATCGCCATTTGTCTCATCCACCAAACCAACTTTCTTCTGGACCAACAGCTCCGCCGTTTGGAGCAGGATTTCTTGAAAGACGGTGGCCTAAGAGAGCGCATGACTCGTGCGCGCCTCACCCACCGAAACCAGCTGCCCAAGTAGTCTCATTTTTTCTCCTTCTTCCCATAATTCCCCACCTCGCTTGGCTATTCCTTCATTTTCAGCTAAACCTTCCCGATGCTGCGGCTCGGCTCATTGGAGCTGAAATCGAATCTGTTCCTGTCGCCCCTCGCGGGTTACACCAATCTGCCTTTCCGGTTGGTGGTGCGCGAGATTGGCGGAGTGCACCTTTGCACGACGGACTTGGTGAATGCCCGGTCACTTCTGGAACGCAATCCCAAGGCGCTCAAACTCATCGAAACCAACGCCCAGGACCAACCGTTGGCAGTCCAGTTGTTCGGTGCCGTTCCTGAGGAAATGCGCGACGCTGCCCAGTATCTCGAGTCCCTGGGAGTCCAATCCGTGGACATCAATATGGGGTGTCCGGTTAGGAAGGTCTGTCGAGTAGGCGGTGGCTCAGCCATGATGACCGAGCTGGAGGCGACTTCAAAGCTGGTGCGTGGGATGGTTGATGCCGTAAAAATCCCCATTACCGCCAAAATGCGTCTGGGTTGGGATGATGACAACCTTACGGCGCCAGATCTCGTTCGGGCCCTGGAAGATGCGGGTGTGGCCGGAGTTTTCATCCACGGCCGGACTCGGGAGCAAGGGTTTACCGGTGGGGTTAATCTGGCCGGTATTCGCAAAGTGGTTGAAGCAGCCCGGAATATCCCTGTGATCGGAAACGGTGATGTCACCACGCCAGAGGCGGCGCGTAAGATGATCGACGAGACGGGGTGCGCAGGCGTAAGTGCCGGTAGAGGAGCCTTTTACGATCCGTGGTTATTCCGTCGGACTCAACATTTCCTGACCCAAGGGGAGCTATTACCCGAACCTTCGTTCGTCGAACGGGTGCGGATTATGTCACGGCATCTGGACCTGATGATCGAAGTCTTCGGCGAGCCGCACGGATGTATTCAATTCCGAAAGGTGGCCCCTTGGTATTCGAAACGGTTCGGCCCGGTGAGCGTTTTCAACAAACGGGTTGTCCAATTGCGTTCTCGGACAGAGTTTTACGAGATTTTGGACCAGTACCGGCAATGGCGGAACCAATTCTGTGACGAAACCGGGGAACTCCTGCCTCGTTATCGTTTGGCCCCGATGGTTGCCAGTTTCATGCAACCCGAAGTCCCTGAACCTGCCAGCACCCAACGCACCTCAATTCCGGTTCCCTCAGGCCCGGTCGAAGTTTGGTGACGGTGGGCACATCATGCTTCCACCCAAGCGGATACGACCTCTCCCATCTCACATTCCACGTGGACCTCGCAGGGGCGGCAGCAGATCTCGCAGTCGGTAATCAGCGATTGCGATTCGACACTGGCATCCACGACCAAGTCGTAACGTTGGCCGCAGTAGGGACACTCGATGGGGTAAGAGGCTTGCATGACGGGCCGATCAATTGATCCAAAGGGGTGGTAAGCCGAATCGGACGGGTGGTCCAATTTTCGTTCGAGTATTTCTTTTTGCGAAAGATGCCGAAAGATTCTGAAGGTTGACTTCGGCGGCCTCGCGGGTGACATGAAAACTGGCTTGTAAAATATTGATAACCAACGTGTTATAATGAAATGGTGGCCCTCGAAGAAGGTGGCCGGCAGTGCTTGTCGCGGGATCTTCATGGGCCCTACTGGTGCCTGGGGCGAAGTTGTAAAAGTGTGTCAGACAATAGGTTGGGATGATTTGAGGGAACTGAATAATTCGTGCCCCCCAGAGTCGAACCCGCAGCGATTGGAAAAGGATCGATATGAAAATGACTGTTATTGCCGGTGTGACTGCGGTTTCCCTGATGGCGGCCTCTTCAATGAGCGTCGCCCAGGCTGGACAAGGTGAGTGGGCCACGGCTGGCAAGGTGCTGACCGGGGTTTTTGCGGCCGGTGTACTCGCCCGGGCCTTGGAGCCCGCTCCGACGACCGCGGTGGTGTATCAGACGCCTCCTCCAGTTGTTTACCAACCTGCGCCGGTGTACCAACCGGTCTATCAACCTGCACCCCAAGTGGTGTATCAAGCCCCTCCGCAGGTGGTTTATCAGGCTCCGCCTCCCGTGGTTTACTACTCGGCTCCAGCTCCGGTGTATTATCCGGCCCCCGTGGTGGTGGTCCGGTCCGGGTGCTACCCGGTCTACCATCACCCTTACCGCCGCTGGTAAATTGCCCTGACGGCAAGTAAGCCAATCTTCGGATACGGCCCGTCGGGAATACTTCCGCCGGGCTTTTTTATTCGGGCCACTTGATTCCCAAGCCTCGTGATGGCAACCATCAGCCCAGATGCGTTTAGCACTCTTCCTGCTGTTCGACTGGCGGACAACCCCAGTGGGGCTCCACGCTTGAGCGGCACGATACCCAGTCTGGCTCCACGGGTGGTGGTCGACGGAAAGTTTTTCCGCCTCGGCAGCGCTAAATTCTTTCCCAAGGGCGTCACCTACGGCCCCTTCACTCCCAATTCGGCTGCGGAGTTCTTTCCCGATTATGAGCGAACCCGCTCAGACTTCGACTTGATCCGCGAGCTGGGGGCGAATTTGATCCGGGTCTATACGATTCCTCCCCGGTGGTTGCTAAACCTGGCGTTGGAGAAGGGGATACGGGTCTTGGTCGACGTTCCGTGGAACAAGCACCTGTGTTTTCTGGATTCCGAGGAGTATCTAGCGGAAGCCCGAGGGGCCGTCCGCAAAGCGGCGATAGCCTGCAAAGATCACTCGGCGGTATTCGCCATCAGTGTCGTCAATGAAGTCCCGCCGGACATTGTCCGCTGGAGCGGCACAAAGCGGGTCTCCACGTTTATTGACGAATTGGTCCAGGTCGTCAGGGAGGTCGATTCAGCCATCCTCTGCACTTTTGGAAACTTTCCGTCCACCGAGTTCCTTCACCCGGAGGAGATCGATTTCCTCTGTTTCAACGTCTACCTGCATGAACAGGTGCCGTTTGAAAATTACCTCGCGCGCCTCCAAATGTTGGCGGAGACGAAGCCCCTGATGATCGGGGAGTTTGGCGTCGATACCTTGCGTGAAGGCGAGGTGCGCCAGAGTGAGATTCTGGCCTGGAAGATTGAGTCTGCCTGCCGTTTTGGACTGGCGGGGCTGGTGGTTTATTCCTTTTCCGACGAGTGGTATAAGGATGGACGGCTGGTGGCCGATTGGGCCTTCGGCCTGACCACGGCGGATCGGCAGAAGAAGCTCTCGTTCGACGTGGTGCAACGGGCGTTTTCGGTTGCCCCCTATTTCCGGCTTCAGGCCGAGCCCAAGGTCTCGGTGGTCGTCGCCAGCTACAATGGCGCGGCCACCCTTCGGACCTGCCTGCAATCGCTGCGCAACCTGAACTATCCCGCCTATGAGGTCATCCTGGTGGACGATGGATCCACGGATAACACCCAGGAGATCGCCGCGGACTTTCCTTATATCCGCAGCCTCCGCCATGCGCGGAACCAGGGACTCAGCGTGGCGCGTAATACCGGCATTGAGGCCGCCAAAGGTGACATCGTAGCCTTTACCGACTCGGATTGCCGGGCCGACGCGGACTGGCTATATTACCTGGTGGGCGACCTGTTGAAATCGGGTTATACCGGCATCGGCGGCCACAATTTCCTGCCGCCCGACGATTCCGCGACGGCGGCGTCGGTGATGGTGTCTCCCGGTGGTCCGGCGCACGTCATGCTCACCGACCGGCTGGCCGAGCATCTTCCGGGTTGCAACATGGCTTTCTATAAGTGGGCCTTGCAGAGCGTGGGCGGCTTCGACCCGATGTTTCGCCGGGCGGGGGATGACGTCGATATTTGCTGGCGCCTCCAGCAGCGCGGCTACCGCCTGGGCTTCAGTCCGGGCGGCTTCGTCTGGCACTATCGCCGGAATACCATCCAGGCTTACCTCAAACAGCAAAGCGGGTACGGCGAGGCCGAGGCCATGTTGGAACGTCGGCATCCGGAGAACTTCAATGGCTTTGGCGGTTCTGTTTGGCATGGGCGAATTTATTCGGCGGCCAAGATCGGTGTCCACACCCGGCCCCCGATCATTTATCACGGGATCTTTGGCAGCGCCCCTTTCCAAAGTATTTATACCCCCAATCCAGGACTGACCCTGGTCGTGGTCACCAGCATTGAGTATCACGTGATCGTGACCCTGCCGTTGCTGGTGCTTGGTTCGGTGCTTCCGTATATCGGGACACTCGGCGTGGGCAGCCTGCTGTTTTCGCTGGGCATGTGCGCCGCCGCCGGGGCACAGGCTGAGATTCCCCTCAACAAGCGCCGTGTCTGGTCCCGTCCCCTGGTTGCCCTGCTATTCTTTCTCCAGCCCATAGTCCGCGGGTGGGCGCGTAACCGGGGGCATTTCCTGGGAAACCGAACGCCACTCAGCGCCCGCGAGACGCTCGAATCGTTGAGCTTGGAAGCGCGTCGCGAGCGGACGGATGAATTGCTTTATTGGTCCGAGAAGGGGTTCGACCGAATGGCCTATCTCGCACGGCTATTGGAGCGCTTGGACGCCGGTGGCTGGCAAAACAAGCCCGATGCGGGATGGAGTCCCTTTGACGTTGAAGTCTACGGGAGTCGTTGGGCGACTTTGCGCCTGGTCACCGCGACGGAATATCACCGGGGTGGACGCCAAATGCTCCGTTGTCGATTAAACACCGCGTGGAGCTTCCTGGGGCGTACGGCTTTTTGGGTGGCTGCAGGGCTTGCTTTGGTGGTGATTGGTTTCTCGAGTCGCTTCGCAGGAGCGTGGGTTTGGCTCCTGTTGCTGCTTCTGCCGCCCATTGCCTGGCGCCTGAATGTCGCCGAGCGCGATCTACGCCGGGTTATCGTGGCGTTCCTCGATGAACGGGCCAAGGAATTCCAATTGGTCCGGGTGGATTCCGAACTTCGGGAATAGTGGTGTTCAGCTGAACTGCTTTGTCCGGTTGGCACGGTGGTGTCCATGACCAACTGAGCCGCGTGCCTTCCACTGGTGCAAGTCCGTCGTTGGTGATGGGTTGCGTTGGAGAAGCTCCGGACTACAATCATCGAGATGAAAGCACTGGATAGGTTTTGGAGAGGGGCGCTTTTGTGTCTTGGGCTGGCCCTGCTTTCAGTGCGGGTGCATGCCATCATTTTCCTGAGTACGGGTGACCCGAATCATAATACCACCGCTCCGACCGGTTCCGTCACCAATAGCGGATGGCAATGGCAGAGCACTCAATCAGTCTGCGCGACCGCTGTTGGACCTCATCACCTTTTGACGGTTGCCCATTTAGGCGTCACCAAGCAAAACCGCTTTCATTTTGGGGGGTTGGAGTATTTTGTGACCGCGTCGAGCAACGTGCCCAATGCCGACCTGACCGTCGTTTGGGTGGGCGGACGTTTGCCGTCTTGGGCGCCGCTTTATCGCGGCACCGACGAGCTGAACGCGCGTCTCGTTTTTCACGGCATCGGTGGTGCCCGCGGGGATCCGGTTTACCTGACCAACGGTACGCCCCAGTTGCGTGGATGGTTGTGGACGGTGGCTGACGGTCGGTTGCGCTGGGGAACGAACGCCGTGGATGCAACTTCGGTGGGGGGATCTGATCTAACGGATTTCCTGGTCTGCCAATTCCGAAACCGATCCGGCACTGACATCGCCACCTTTTCGGTGGGAGACTCCGGCGGGGGCGCCTTTTTGAAGGATACTGATGGTGCTTGGAAACTGGCGGGTGTCGTTTCCAGGGTCGAATCGCAATACCGCTACACCCCCGACGGTGAGACTATCAACGCCGCACTTTATGATCGTCGACAGTTCTACGAATTCACCGGCTCGGCTTGGAGCATCGACGCCTCCAGTCTGACCCGCCCGGCGTCAATCATGTTGGCGAGCCGGGTGACCGTGGCCGTTCCTTATATCGACCAGGCGATGGCGCAAGTGCCTGACGGCACCGATACGCCGCAGCTCTTCGCCGCGGCGACGCCTGGAGGTCCGTTCATTGAGATTAACGCCTACGCGGTTGATCCCACCAATCGGGTAATCACCGCCATCGCCCCCAGTGCCGCTACGCAATTCTTCATTCTGAAAGGGATCGATCACGTGGGCGCGGTGCAGATATCCGGCGATAAAGTGTTGGTGCATTATTGAGCGACGCGCTTTGTGACCTCGTGCCGGGATGAACGAGGCTTTGAGTGCCGAAATTTTCCGGTTAGGCTGGATCCATGCCGCTGGTGCGCATTCTCGTCGACGGATACAGCCTGCTCCACAATTGGCGCGAGCTGGCGCCCGGGTCTGCGCGTCATTCGTCGGCCGCCAGGGATGCGTTGATCGAGGCATTGCGGCAATATCGGGATTCGATCGGAACCCCCATAACGATTGTCTTCGACGGCCACAGTGCTCCGGCCGGTACTCCCAAGATGCCGAGCTCACCCGAGCTAGAGATTCTCTTCTCGCGACAAGGCCAGACGGCGGATGAAGTTATCGAGCGAGCGGCTTATCGTCTCAAGGACTACGGCGAAGTTCTCGTCATCACCGACGACTATGCCGAGCGTGACACGGTCATCAACATGGGCGGGATGGCGCAAAGTTGCGATACCTTCATGGCGCAAATCAAGTCGGCCAGCGACGACCTCCAAGCCGACGTGAAGCATCACAATCGCCGGGAACAGGAACGATACCGCAATCGGGTCAAATGAAATCCCAGTGGCTAAACGTGGCTGCTTGGCCGCGGTAGACGCCTTGCGTGTCCAGCAGGTTCCAAACCGTGGCGCGTTCGATTCGAAAGCGGCGACCTGTGCTCGATACCCGTATACCCGCGTAGTTCTTGATATATCCGTCGCGAGTCACCGCCTCCAGCAGTCGGGCGCGCTCCGCCCGGTCAGGGGCTTCGGCGGTATATCTGGAAGGGGTTCGGGTCAAAGTCGCCCAATCCATCTCCCAGAGTTGAAGCGCTATTTGATTTCCATAGTTGAGAACCGGATCAGGCTGGGTTCCATGCGAGACAATAATGATGCGGGCAGTGAAATACGCCTCGGCTAGCGACTGGCCTTCTGATGGCACAACCAAATCCATTCCAAACCAGTGTCGATAGGCTTGGGCCAGCAGTTGAACATGTGAGACAGCGGACGCTTCGTACCACGGGTGCGACATCGGTTGATTGTTCCGATTGGCGCGGCAGGCTCAAGCCTTGGATTGGGGTGTGATTTGTTACAATTCCGGCAGCCGTTTTGATCCTGAGCCTTTTTGCGCGCCAAAGACTGGGGCATAAAGTACCGTCTGTTCATGGATTTGGCCGGTCGTTGGATCTTGATTACGGGTGCCTCGAGTGGTTTTGGGGCAGCGGCGGCGAGGCAGTTTGCGACGCTGGGTTGCCACTTGATTCTGGGGGCCAGGCGACAAGAGAAACTTCAGGAAGTGGCTGTTGCAGCCACCGCTGCGGGAGCGGCTTCGGTCCATCTTCGAGGGGTTGACGTTGGCGTCACCGCCGAGGTAAATCAGTTCGCCGAGTGGGTGCGTTCGGTGACACATCGTGTGGACGTTTTGATTAACAACGCGGGTGGAGCACATGGACTGGACACCCTGGCAGCGGGTCGGGACGAAGACTGGGAAGCCATGGTCCAGAGCAACCTGTTGGGTCTGGGGCGAATGACCCGTGCTATCCTGCCCCAGATTCCCCGCGATGCCGGGGGATGGATCCTCAATATCGGTTCAATTGCCGGGCATGGCGCGTACGAAGGTGGGGCGGTTTATTGCGGAGTCAAAGCCGCGGAGCGCCTCATGACCCAGGCCTTGCGATTGGAGTTGAACGGTACGGGTATTCGGGTCGGATCGCTTGATCCCGGGATGGCGGAAACGGAATTCTCCCTCGTTCGCTTCAAAGGCGACGAGACCCGTGCGTCCAAAGTTTATCAAGGCGTAAATCCACTCACTGCGGACGACGTTGCCGAAGCGATGGTGTGGATGGTATCGCGTCCCGCGCACGTGTGCATTGATGAGGTGATTATCAAACCCACCGACCAAGCCGCCTTTCACAAGGTTCATCGGCGGGCGCAAGGGTAGTTTGCGTCATTCGCGAGCTCCGTTTAGGATGGCCACACCATGATCGTCAGCAAGCTACTCCACACTCGCTACCGTCTGAACGACCTCGAACGGTCGATCCGATTTTACAAGGAAGTCCTGGGTTTGGAGGAGGTCCGTCGGCACAAGTCGCCGCGCGGCTCGGAGCTAGCGTTTCTCAAGGCGCCGGAAAGCGAAGAGTTGATTGAGCTCTGCCATTTCCCCAATAGCGGTCCGGTGGAAGTACAGGCGGATTTGACCCATTTAGCATTCCAAGTTGCCAGCCTGGAGGAATTCGGGAAGCACCTTGCCAGTTTGGGGCTCAAGTTTAGCGACGGCCCCACTTACAAGGCCGATGGATCGGGCGGTTTCGCCTTCATCGATGCTCCTGAAGGGTACGAAGTCGAACTCATCCAACGTGGTCCGTCCAAGAACGAGACTTACTGAGCGGCTACCCCATGCGATGGCTTTGCCGCGATTTTACGATCGATTTCCCACGTCGGGCCGTAGTGATGGGAGTGATCAACGTAACGCCCGACTCCTTTTCGGACGGCGGCCGCCATTTTGACTTGGAGTCAGCCGTCAATCATGGGCTGGAGCTGGTCGCCGAAGGGGCGGAGATTTTGGACATCGGTGGAGAATCGACCCGTCCGGGTGCCGCCGTCGTGGAAACGGAAGAGGAAATAAGGCGAACGATTCCAGTCGTGGAATGTCTGACGAAAAGGGTCAATATCCCGGTGTCGATTGACACCCGCAAGCCGCAGGTGGCAGAGGCGGCATTGCGAGCGGGAGCCTCAATCGTCAATGATGTCCAAGCGAGTCGTGAATCTCCCCACATGTGGGAGTTAGTGGCCAGGTATCGCGCGGGCTACGTGGCGATGCACATGCAAGGGCAACCCGAGACCATGCAACAACACCCGACCTACAGCGACGTGCGGCGCGAACTGGAAGCTTTCTTTCTGGATCGTCTGGATCACATCTCAGGAGCGGGAGTGGATCCCACGCAAGTCGTATTTGACCCAGGCATCGGCTTTGGCAAGGCGGATGATCATAATTTGGCATTGCTGGCAGACATCGGGAGCTTTAGAAAGCTGGGGCGTCCACTGCTGGTGGGTGTTTCACGCAAGTCGTTCATTGGACGCGTGTTGAACGCAAATGTTGAAGACCGCCTCGCGGGTTCATTGGCTTGCGCGAACTGGTGCGTCCAAAAGGGCGTGCAAATAATCCGGACACACGATGCAAAAGCGACCGTTCATGGCCTTCGGATGACCGAGGCATTGATGGCCGCCCGCGAATGAACAATGTCCTTCAAATAGTCGAAGCCCTATGGCGACCCACGCTGGAGATCATGATTCTCGCGGTGGGCATCTACCTGCTTTACACCTTTCTACGGGGAACCCGTGGCGCGGCGATCGTGACGGGGTTTGTCTTTATCCTACTCGCGTTAACCCTGACGGTTCGCCTGTTGCACTTGGAAGTGCTCAATTCGTTGCTGAATCAATTCCTGCCGTTCCTGGCGTTGTCGGTAATCATCCTTTTTCACCCCGAACTGCGGCGTCTGTTGGCGGAAATTGGCAATCTGCCGCTCTTCAGTAGTACGCAAGAGCAAAGAGAAAACCTCGAGGTTATCGTCCAAAGCGTTGACCGTCTTTCACCGGTTCGCATTGGCGCGTTGATTGCGATCGAGCAAGGCATTCAATTGGTGGACTTGGTGGAGGCGGGAATCGCAGTCGATTGCGAGGCCACACCGGAAATGCTCGAGACGATCTTTTTCCCCAATAACGCCATTCACGACGGTGGTGTCATCATTCGGGGCGACCGGATTCTCCGGGCGGGTACAATCTTTCCGCTCACCCGGCGGCACGACTTGCCGAAATCGCTGGGCACCCGGCATCGGGCGGCGATTGGGTTGACGGAGGAAACTGACGCTGTGGTCGTGGTGGTCTCCGAGGAAACGGGGGCTATTTCCTACGCACACAAGGGCGTCCTGACGCGAAGCGTTTCCGTCGAGGAATTGCGAGCCTTTCTTACCCAGGTTCTGGTTCGCAAGGCGCCCGCCAAAACCACGCTTTCCTGGTTGCGCGATTGGTTGCGGGTGGGCATGGCCAAACCCCTACGTTGACTGGAACCGTCATGCGCGATTTTTTCCGGCATAATTTCTGGCAGAAGTTCTTCTCGCTGTTCTTGGCGGTGCTCATCTGGTTCACCGTCAAGGCGGAGCTGTCCTTGGGGCGCGGTCTGGGATTCGATGATGTTCGCCAAACGTTTGAGCGGGTGCCGGTGGCAGTGCTGCGACCTTTGGGATCCGGTGATAGATTTACAATCGACCCACCCCAAGTCATGGTCACCATCTCTGGCGACGCCGCCATCGTGAAAACGGTGACCCGGGATATTCTCGAAGTTTACGTTAACATGGTGGAATCCGAAGCTGTGGCGGGCATGCCGCGGCGGGTCCGGGTTCGTGCCCCTTCATCGGTGCAAGTATCGGTTTATCCAGAAGAGGTTCGAGTGCGTCGCCTGCCCGAGTCGGGCCGGCCTTAGACGGAATTTATGGGAAACGAGAAACGTATTTTCGGTACAGACGGAGTGCGGGGGCGAGCCAATGTCGAACCCGTGACTGCGGAGACGGCCTTGAAGTTGGGGCGCGCCGCCGCCCATGTCTTCAAGAATAAGCAGGCTCAGGCACGTAATCGGGTCCGGCACCGTATCGTCATCGGCAAGGACACCCGCTTGTCGGGCTACATGCTGGAAAACGCCTTGTCCTCAGGTGTCCTTTCCATGGGGGTGGATGTGGTTTTCATCGGACCCTTGCCCTCTCCCGGCGTGGCCTACGTGACGCGATCCCTGCGGGCCGATGCTGGCATCGTGATCACGGCCTCGCACAATCCGTACGATGACAACGGCATCAAGTTTTTTGGCCCGGACGGTTACAAGCTGGACGACAGCACGGAGAATTATATCGAGGAGCTGGTTTTCAGCGGCGCGATCGAAGCCATCCGTCCCACCGCATCGGAGATTGGCAAGGCGGTTCGTGTGGATGATGCGGTCGGGCGGTATGTCGAACACGCCAAGACGGCGGTTCCCGCAGGTTTGACATTGGAAGGCATGCGCATCGTCGTCGACTGCGCCCACGGCGCGGCTTACCGGGCGACTCCGGCGGTCCTGACGGAATTGGGGGCTGAGATTTTCTCTTACGGCATCGAGCCCAACGGCACAAATATCAACCGGGATTGCGGTTCCATGCATCCGCAGGCCCTTTGCGCGAAGGTTCGGGAATACCGTGCCGACCTCGGGATCGCGCATGACGGCGATGCGGACCGGGTCATTCTCTGTGACGAACAGGGACGCTTGATCGATGGCGACGATATCATGGCCATTGCTGGATTGCAGATGCTCCGGGAAGGCACGCTCTCCAAGAAAACCTTGGTGGCCACGGTGATGAGCAACGCGGGCTTGATTGCCGCTTTTGAAGCGGCGGGCGGGAAAGTGATCCAGACACCCGTGGGTGACAAACATGTGATCGATCGGATGCTCGCGGAAGATTTCAATTTCGGTGGCGAGCAAAGCGGACACTTGATTTTCCGCGATCACAGCACGACGGGAGACGGCTTGGTAGCTGCCCTGCAAATATTGTGCATCATGAAATCCACGGACAAGCGCCTTTCGGAACTGGCCAATTGTTGGAAACGTTTCCCCCAATTGGTCACCAATGTCCGGGTGCGGATCAAGACGCCGTTCGAAGAACTGGATGGCATCTTGGATCTGGTCAAACAGGCCGAAAACGACGTCAAATCCGTTGGCGGACGTGTCTTGCTGCGCTATTCCGGCACCGAGCCCAAGGCGCGGTTGTTGATCGAAGGACCCGACCAGGGGATCCTGGAAAAATGGTCCCGCCAGATCGCGGCCATGATCCAAGCCCGTGTGGGGGCTTAGGCTTTTTACCGTTTGTTCCCCGCCAGACCGGTTGTTTTTTATTATGAATTCTATCTCCCGCTTCTTGGCCGCCGGCACCCTCCTTGCCGGGTTGTTTTCCGGGGCCATGGGCCGCGCCGAGGATAATGATTATACCCTCGGCCCGGATTCCCAGTGGAACCCCGCCGTACCCCATGGAACCGTGGCCAAGCAGACTTTTGTCGCCGGCGGTACCAGTGTTTTCCCCGGGACCGTCCGCGACTACTGGATCTATGTGCCGAAACAGTATACCGGTGCGAAGCCTGCCTGCCTGATGGTTTTCCAGGATGGCGGAGGCTACGTCTCGACCAATGGCGGCTGGCGCGTGCCCGTGGTTTTCGACAACCTGATCGCCCGCGGTGAGATGCCGGTCACCATTGGGCTCTTCATCAATCCGGGCGTGACTCCGTCGCTCAATGGAACGAACACGCTACCGCGCTTCAACCGCAGCTACGAGTACGACGGGCTGGGGGATAATTACGCCCGTTTTCTCGCCGAAGAACTGCTGCCCGAGGTGCAAAAGCGGTATCTGATTTCCACCGATCCCAGCGCGAGGGCCATCGCGGGATCGAGCAGCGGGGCCATCTGTGCTTTCACCACCGCTTGGGAACGCCCGGACTTGTTCCGCCGCGTCTTTTCCACCATCGGCACCTACGTCGGCTTGCGTGGCGGAAATTCCTATCCGGTCCTGGTCCGCAAGATGGAGCCGAAGCCGATCCGGATTTTCCTCCAGGACGGCTACAACGACCAGAACATCTATGGCGGCAATTGGTGGATTGCCAACCAGGACATGTATAGCGCGCTTCAGTTTTCCGGCTACGCGGTCGAGAAAGCGTGGGGCACTGGCGGGCATGACGGCAAGCACGGTGGATCGATTCTGCCCAAGGCTTTGAAGTGGTTGTGGGAGGGCTATCCCATGCCTGTCAAGGCAGGGGAGACATCCAAGCAGCCGCTCATGACCGAAGTTCTGCTGCCGGGGCAGGATTGGCAGTTGCTGGCGCAGGGATACAAGCTTCCTTCGGGATTGTGCGCCGACGCCAAGGGGCAGGTGCTTTTCGCCGATGGCGAACAAAACCGGGTCTATAAGATCAGTGCGGACGGTGCCGTGAGCATTGCCCGAACCGACACCAGTGGCGCGCAGGATTTGGCGGTCCTGCGCGATGGCACCATAGTCGCAGCCCAACCGGGACAAAAGCAGTTGGTCGCCTATGGCGATGCCCGGTCGGAAAAACTGATGATCTCTGGGACCGGCGTGAAATCGGTGGCCCCCACCTCCAACGGCTACCTATATCTCACGGATCCTTCCGAGCACGCGGTCAAAATGGTCTCGCCGAATGGCAAGCTTACGGTGGTGGACACCGGGATTGAGTTCCCGACGGGCATCTGCCTGTCGCCGGACCAAAGCCTGCTCTTCGTTTCCGACTTGGTGGGGCAGTTGGTTTATAGCTACCAGATCCAGACGGATGGCACGCTCGCGAATCGCCAACCTTATTTTCATCTGCACCTGCCCGACAATCCGCGCGGAAGCAGTGCGGATGGCATGTGTGTCGATACCCAGGGCCGCCTCTACGTGGCGACCCGGATGGGGGTCCAGGTCTGCGACCAAGCGGGGCGCGTCACAGGAATTATTCGTTCTCCCGAAGGGGATGTCTGGATCACTGACGTCTGCTTTGGTGGGAAGAACCACGACGAGCTGTACATGGCTGCTGGAGACAAGGTGTGGCGGCGAAAGACCCGGGTCACCGGGATCTCGTCCGCCTCTGATCCCATTGTGCCACCCGCGCCCCGCTTGTAGTCCGCTGACGTTTCAATTCCCCAGATGTTGCGTATCTGTTGCTTCGTGCACGCGCTTTCGTAACGTTTTCGTTGCGAAGTAGCGTGCAACATGCGGCCTGTTCCGCAATTACTGCTACAAAAGCTCGAGCTTGCGGCCGGGTCCGAATGGACACCCGTCGCAGGCTATTGGCTTTTCGGTTTTATCGCCGACGGGCTCGGATACCTTTTCCAAGGTGCGGCCACGCTGGAGGTTTCGGCGGGAATGATGTTGGTGGAGCCCCCGTCCGCCAAGGTGATCTTCCGTTCGAGCCAATTAACCTCACTGCAAGTCCAGTGGTTCCTGTTGGACATCAACCGGCTGTTCGGTGTGCTCACACTGCCCGAGCGCAGTTGGTTGCGATCCGGTTACGAGCCGGTCGCAGGAATTCGCCCGACATGGGGCAAGGGTGACGCATTGCCGCAGGCGTTTGTCCAAGCGGCACTGGGAGTGACTACTGCCACCAATGCGGTAGCCCAGCGTGCCCGGCTCTTGGGGGTGGTTGGAGCCTATTTGGCGAGGGTCATGCCCCCCGTTCCGGAACGGCGGCATCCCTTCCTCAATTCCTCGGATAGATTGCTTCAACTGTTGCATACGATGACCGAATCCGAGTTCCTGGCGCTTTCGGTCGATGAATTGGCTGAGCATTGCCACTGTGACCGTCGCCGAGTTTTGCAGCTCTTTCGCGAAGCTTCCGGGTCGAGCATGCGGGACTATCAAAACGATCTGCGTAAATTGCGAGTGAACCAACTCCTGGAGCAGGGTGCCAGCCTGCCTGAAATTGCCCGTGAGTGCGGCTACGACACACCGGAGAGCTTCCGTGCCTGGTTTCGACGCGCCTTCGGTACCGGGCTCAATCGTTGGATTGAGACCCACCAAGCCGATGAGGAACGTCCGGAAAATCGGTCGGAGTCCTCGGGTTCATAGGTTAGAAAGGGCCAAAGCCACCTTTCTTGTGACGTACATGACTACACCTATGGCTTCGCGGCGGCGGCCAGTTCCTTGATGGCCGTATGCAACAAGTGAGCGGTCTCCGGCCCGAGCGAGTTCACCTCGCCGTAGGGTGCTCCCTTGGCTCCGAAGAGGTGGGGTGGTTTTTCGTCCCATTCGGATTTGGGAATAATATAGCCAATTTCGTCGTTGGCCAGGCCACAGATGAACTTGATCCTGCCGGGGACCAGTTCGCGAATGGAAGGTACTTCGAGTGGCTCGATATCATAGTCTCCTCCTTCCGCCCTCACTACGCCGCCATTGACCAGTTCCGGATAGATCTCGCCTGGGATGCAGGTAATGGAGGCCTCGCCGATCTCCAGCAACGCGACTTCGGAACGAATATGCCGCCAGCCCGTATGCCCGCGATCGATCAGTCCCAACGCGCCTGCCAGCACGAAGTTGTCATTGTCCATCGGCAGGATGACCGTTTTGGCGTGGACGGAGAAGGGAACCTCCGTGATGCGTGGCGCGCTTTCGGAGGCCACCTTGGTTAACACGCGTTTGGCCAGGTTGCGGCCCAAGGCCAACGTTTTGGCGTGGGAAGCTTCCTTGAAGTCCTGTTCCAGAAAGGGGTCGCGAACCGTCACGTTCGGGCTGGTGGTCATCAGGCCGCCTATGGCGCCGTTGATATACAGATGAGTTCCTCCCAATCCCGGCATACGCTTCTGTCCGTCCACGATGATCCCATTTTCGAGCGCGTCGCGCAGGTATCCTGGGAAATCTGCGGTGATCGATTGATTATGTCCCCAGGGCGTTTCGGGGTGATTCGCCCAAGCGACGATGGAGCCGATCACGCTTTTGCCGTCGGGCCGATGAAACAGCATCAGGCGCAAGTCAGGGTCATAAACCACCGGCCGACGGGTGTCGGTGACCAATCCGTCGGGGGCCGTCGGAATTTCATAGAGGGCCATCGATGCGGGCTCCAGCTTCTGGGCAGCCTCCGCCATGGCTCTGGCGGCTGCAGCGATCACTCTGGCCCGATACCCCGGATGGACGCCCGTGTGGAGAAAGTCCTTTCCCCAAAGACCCATTAGGTCGGGAGTCGAGTGATTGTGCGTGGAACATACGACCGCGTAATCCAGGGGAGTCGATTTAGCGACTTCGGCGCGTACGGAAAGCGAGTCGTCGTGGAAAAAGCCAATGGCGTCCAAGGCAACGAAGCCAATCCGCGAGTTGCCGTCGTCCACCACGCAGGCTACCGCCCAGAGATCGTCATGGATATTCGTCGCCGCACGACCGTTGGAGAAACCCGCGAGCCAGATCGGTGTGCTCATCTCATCGGCAGTCGGCGAGATATTGGCCCGGGAGAACCCTACCCGCAGGGGAGTGATTTTACGCGCTGGTTGGTGACCATTGATATCGACCTTGATGCTGGTTCCTGGATGGCGATCGTGGAACCGTACGTACATGAGTCCGGCGAAAAGGACCACCAGACATCCCACGGCCATGGCCAGCCATTTCGACACGCGCCGCAGCCAGCCAAATCTCCGGGTCTTCGTTTCCATGGAAAGATGCTGGAACGATACCGAACTAGTATGGATTGCGGAATCGGAATCGTCGCAGAGGTATCAAGAAAGGTGGCAGCGGCGGCCCGCCGCTGAAGGAAGAACGGCAGGTGCCGAGTACGCTGGACACCCGAAGAGGAGTTGGCTGGAAGTGCCGCAGGTCCCTTGGACTCAAGGGTGAGTGAAGTTGCTGTAGCACCTTTTAAGCCCCGGACCACTGCTTCCAGCTTGGAGAGACAACTTGACCCACGACGAAATTCCGCGAGATTCCAGTTCCGGGCGGTGCCCTCCTGCACCGGAAATAGATGGTGGAATAGGTAATCTTTAACACGGTTAACCGTCTTTATTAGACGCGGATTTTTCGGCGTCATTCATTTGATGTAACATGTTAATGTGTAGCATGTTACATCGTTGTATCTACTGTAACC
>DATJII010000311.1:0-8043 GCA_035493435.1 Candidatus Limnocylindria bacterium
GCTCGGTGCGGAAGCCCGGCGGAGCATCGCCCTCATGGGCTCGTTGTTGGTGGCGTCCACGCTGCCGCCATAGCTCCAGAAGCTGATCCACCCGGCGCTCGGGGCGATCGCGGCGAAGCGATTGGCGAAGTTGGCGCCAAAATTCCAGGTCCCGTGCCCGCCCATGGAATGCCCGGTCAGGTAGACTTTTGAAGGATCGGGATGATAACGTTGGGTTGCCAGATCCAGGACTTCCAAGGCGTCCATCCGGCCCCAATCTTCCCAATCGAATCCATAGGGACGCCGATTGGTGGGGGACACAATGACACCCCAACGTTTTGGGCCATAGGCTTCGGCTTGGCCAATGCCCTCGACGCTGGCTCCGTGGAGAGACAGGAAGAGCGCCGGCTTTTCTCCGGGGGCGTTGGGACCGTTTTGTGGATGGAGCCCGTAGTACTGGACACTTCCGTCGATGTCGCTAATGAACGTTTTCTTCTGGGCCTGGTTTGCTTGGCGGAGACGCAGTTCCGTTTTGTCCTTGGCGAGGGCCGCCTTGATTCCCTTGCCAGCGGGCACGACCGAAAGCTGGAGCGGGACGCTATTCGAACTGGAGTTGATCGTCCTGGACTTGATCTGGAAGCCCACTTTGCGGGTGGCCAGTGGTGGGATCGTTGGCAAGGCGGTCCGGGTGCTGGTACCGGCCAATTCGGCGATCATTTCCCGTCCGGTAACCCACTGGGTGGAGGCATTGACGAGGATCACTGCACCCCAGGAATCGGTCGCCTCGCCGCGCACTTGGTCGGGCAGGGTGGTATCGGCCAGATTGAAGAAAAGTGGGCCGGGTGCGGGAGCCAGCTTGGCGCTCAAGCTGCCCCGCCCGCCCACGAAAATAAATTCGTTGGTTCCCTGATGGAGTGCGACGGGCACCTTGACGTATCCATAACTATAAACGTCCCCTGGTTGCGGTTCGCCATTCACGTATGCCAGTGAATGGCCGGAGGCCTCCAGGATCATGATTCCCGGTGAGTCCGCGACGACATTGAAAATCGTATGTCCCGAACCCAAGGCTCCCCTCGCAAAGGTGCCATTCGTCTGGGCTAGGAGCGCCCGCCACGTTCGCACCTGGCCGCTGGGCAGGGGCAGGGTGTCACCCGCCTGGGGCGTGGTCCAACGCCCGGAAATCCGGAGATGCTCAACGGGATCGAGCCCGACAGCGTCACGGCGTGGACGCCCTCCTGCGGAATCAATCGTGACGCCTTCATTCAGCCAGACCGTGTTGGTCTGGGCCGGGGAAACCCAGACAGCGGCGGAAAGTTGTGAAAAGGCCAGGAAGCAGGCCGCGCCAGTGAGTGCGACGCGGCGGGCAGTCTGCGCCGGCAGGAATATAGATAACGACATGTGCTGAATCGGGGAGGACGTTGACCTTGGGCTGTGGGTTTAGTCTTCGATGCGATAAAGATCTGTGCGTGAACGAAGCAGGAGGCTGTGGCCCGCCACGGCAGGCGAGGCCATGAACCCGCTATCGAGTTTGTTCTCGGCGAGTTTCTTGAATTCCCGGCCCAAGGCGACAGCGGTGGTCCTGCCTTCTTCGTTGCAGAAATAGATTCTGCCATCGGCGGCAATCGGAGCAGCCGAAAAATTTCCCCCGATGCGCTCATTCCAGATGACTTTGCCTGTTTCCGCTTCCCAACAGGTAGCCACCCCATTGTCGTCAATGGCGTAGAGCAGGTCGTCAACCAGGAGGAGCGAGGGTTTTTTGGGAACGTTTCGCTTGGTTCGCCACGCCACCTGCAACTGGCCTTCAGGCGGGGTCGGCGCATTCACGTCGAGGACCTCGCCCTTTTTCCCGGGATGAATGGCCAGGACTTGCCCTTGGGACCACCCCGTGGGGACGAACACCAGACCGTGGCCGACCACGGGGCGAGTTCCAGCCGAATGGCTCGTGCGTTCTTCAATGCGCCACAGTTCATCACCGGTGGCAGGTTCGTAGGCGTAGAATCCTTTGGCCCCTTGGCTCAACAAAGTGGCTTGGCCATCGATCATGCTGACTTGGCACGTGGCAAAGGCCTTTCGCCAGTCGCCCTCGGATTCGGGTTTACCGTCGGGGCCGAGGTCCTTGTAGTCCATCGACCGGTCCTTTTGCCACACGGTTTTGCCGGTCTTTTTGTCGAGCGCCACGACGAACTGGTGATCGCTGCCATCATAGTTGATGAAGACCAGATTGCCGTGGAGGATGGGTGACGAACCCGCACCGCGATAGTGGTTGCACACAAAGTCGCGACGTTCCCAAAGCACCTGGCCCGTAGCAGTATCCAGGCAAGCTGTGCCGGGCGAACCAAAGGTAATATAGACGCGGCCTTCCTCAACGGCGGGACTGGGTGAACCGTAGCTGTTGAACTGGTGCGCGAATTGCGGTTTTTCCACCTCAAAAAGCAATTGGTCACGGGAGAGCTTGCCGGTCTCGAGGTCGACGGTTATGGCGTACAGTTGGCGACCGTCTTCTGAGGCGGTGGTACACCATACCTGATTTTTCCAGACCACCGGCGAGGACCACGCTTTCCCATGAATTGCTGTCTTCCATTTGATGTGGTTCGTTTCGCTCCAGGTAAGCGGGAGCCCGGTGTCGGCCGAAGTACCATCCCCGCGCGGGCCGCGAAATTCCGGCCAGTTTTCGGCGGCATGCGCCAACGCCTGGCCCAGACCAATGGCCAAACAAATTCTCCAGGGAGCCTTCATTTGCCGAAAGCCTAAACGGAAGCCTTGCGCGCGACAATCCCCGGTTAAAAGTAGCAGCGGCGGCTCGCCGCTAAAGGGGGGACGTGAAGCGTCGATCTGCGCCTGAGGGTGAAATCTGGGCGTTGATCAATGTGCTGAGGACAATCCGGCGGGTGGAGTTCCAGTAATACTTTTAAGCGGCGGGCCGCCGCTTCTACTTTGCGGATCCCCTCCACGGTTCGACCACGTGGGTCTTTGGACGCATTCAGCAAGGTTCAGGGGGCAGGCTGTCGTTCTTGAAGTTTCTGGCGGCGACGCAGACCCACCCACGAAATGAACAGGAGGACCGGCGAGATCAGGGCCAGTAATTCGCCCGTATGAAGGGTCAAGGGAACCCAGCCCGCTTTGACCTTGGCAAAGGTGCGGGTGAGGTACAGGGCGGAAGAACCCAGATAGCCGAGTGAGTCCGCGACGTAGATCAGGAAAGTGGAGGTGCCCACGCTGCGTGTGGCGGCCAGAAGGCGATCGAAAAGGATGCTATTGAAGGGTACGTAGGCGAGGTAAACGCCGAGCCCCGTCCAGGAAAGCCACCAGATCGGCGAGAGGTGCCCCGAACTGAAAGCGAGTGTGCTGACTCCGACCATGACCGTTCCAAAGCCAATGACCCAGTGATAAACCTTGATGGCCTTCCAGTGATCCTTGATGTACCAGAGGCCTGCCAAGGCGGCGAGTACGCCCAAACCCGCGAATGTCTCGATGCGGGCAAATACCGACGAATTGCCATTATATCCCAGCTCCTTCAGCACGTCGGCCATATAGGTGTCGCGCAGGTCGCGATAGACGGTCAGGAGGAGGTAGCAAAGTGTCAGGACACCGACGGTCGGACCAAAACTCCGCACGAAGGCGAGGCGGGCGCGACCGTCCATCGGCTTGCGTTCAGTTCGTTCCTGGACGTCCTTGGCGTCCGGCGGCGGCAGATGGCTCAGTACGAAAAGACATAGCGCCAGCAGCGGGACAAAGAGCGCTCCGGTGGCGATGGGCATCCAAAGCTCCGTGACAGGCAAGGTCTTTTGGGACAAGAGCCAACTCCCTACCGATTTGGTCCAACCCGACGCAAAGATGAAACTGACGCTGAGGCCCAGCCCGAGGAATTCCGTAACCCGTCGTCCTTCCAGGAAACTAAAGACCAGTCCCCACACCATACCCAATGGCAGGCCGTTCATGAAAAGACAGGCGAGTTGAAGCGGCGGGGGCACGAGCGGCAGGAGCAGCAAGGGGAGAGCGGCGGCCGCGATGATCACGGCGATCATTCCCACACGCTTGGCGGGAGAGGCTTCACTGACGACCTTGATGCCCAGTAATTTTGAGAGTGCGTAGCCCAGCATCTGCGCCACGGCCAGCAACGGTTTGAGATCATACCCCCAAAGATGCAGGCCACTAAAGACGGCTGCGGAAAACGGCTTTCGGAAGGCGTACATGCAAGTATACGCTCCAAAAGCCGCCGCCGACGCGATCAAGGTGAAGGCGGCCGGATGCCGGGTAAGCCAGCCGGTAAAACCGGAATTCGGCGAAGCGGTTTTATCCATGTTGTTCCGCCATTTCGTGGGCCAGGCCGAACGACAGGGTCATGCCTGCGCCACTCAGCGCATTCACGATGGTGACCCCAGGTTCGGGGCGGCTGACGAATTCAGTAGCGCCACTTAGTTTGGGATAGACTCCCATCCAGCGTTGAGTGATTCGGTGGTCAGGAAAGGACGCGAAGAGATCGAGGTATTGTCGGACCCATTCATCAAGGTCTTCGCGCAGGAAGGGATCGTGCGTCAGTCCGTAGTGATGGGTGTCACCGAGGATCACTTCACCCAGTGCGTTCTGGGAAACCAGAACATGGATTCCGTTGGACAAATAGTCCGGGTGGGTCTGGGCGAATCCGGCCCGCAAGGCGGGCAGGGTGGGACATTGGCCGAAGGCCGCATAGTGCAGCAGGGTCAGGCCCGCACACAGCGCCGGCCCCAATTGCCATCCGCCCGGCTGGGGTGCGGTTCGGAACATCTGCAGCTTGCAGTTGGTAATGCCGGATTTCTTGAACACTTCGGGATACAGAATCCGGAGTTCCGGCCCGGTACAGACATAGATTTCAGGTGCTGCCCATACACCGGCTGCCGACACCACGCGTGGCGCGTCCATTTGGCTGACCGCTGCGTCGGTGACGACTTGGACACCGTAGGCTTTGGTTAGATAGCGGAGCATGGCCGGCAAGGCTTCCCGCCCGTCCACCGTGAGTTCGTGCGGACTCCAAACGGAACCCAGCAGGCCGGCCAGTCGCACCGCTGGGGATTTTTCCACCGTTTCGCGGGGATTCAGCCAGCCACCCGCAAAATCGGCGGGCGCGGCGGAATCGAGGAACTCGCGCAACACTTGCACCTCGGCCTCGTGGTGGGCGAGGTGCAGCGAACCCGTTTGTAGTGCGGCAAATCCGGCTTCGCGGGAATACTCCAACCACAATCGGCGGCTTGTCAGTGCCCGATTCCACAGAGGGCCGGCGGGTTGACCCATCGGCCAAACCAGGCCGAAATTGCGAATAGAAGCTCCGACGGGGCGTTCTTCCCGCTCAAGGATCACCACTTTTTTGCCGCGTCGCGCCTGGGCGGCGGCGGTGGCGATTCCGACAATTCCTGCGCCGATAACCAGCACATCGGCTTTACCTGCGATGACCATGGGATATTAGAAAGATTGGGGGGCAACTGAGACCAAGGCGAGGCGGACGGGCGCCTGTCAGGAAAAGGAAACACCTGGGTGGATGGCTCCTGGTGATTGAGTGACGGTTGACCGGACGGAAGGCATTCCAACCCAAGCGCAGGGCATAGTCTTAATCACGCGAACTCTTTTACGCATTTCCCTGAGGCCCTGACAACACGGATAACCGGCAAGGGCTGTCTTTTCCGTTTCGTAACGTGCCATCGGGTCCGCTCTGGGCTGGTCTCCAGGGAATCGTTTCCTCTATCCTGGGAGGCGTGGAGCAACTTGTGCGTCAGTTGGACACCTTCCTGAGAACCTCTCCGCGGCTCGGTCCTAGGGTGTACCTCGCCAGTACCGCCGTGGTGCTGGGCGACGTGACTCTCGGCGAAGCCAGCAGCGTCTGGTACGGGGCCGTGCTGCGCGGCGATATCAATCGCATTGTGGTGGGGCATCATTCCAACGTGCAGGACAATGCCGTCTTGCATCTGGCCGATGAGTATCCCTGCATCGTAGGCAATTGGGTCACCATTGGGCATTCAGCCAACGTCCATGCCTGCACGATTGGCGATGAGTGCCTGGTAGGAATAGGGGCGACGGTGCTGGACGGCGCGGAAATCGGTGCCCAATGCCTTATTGGCGCGCATGCCTTGGTCACGCCTCGAACCAAGATACCACCGGGCTCCCTGGTGCTCGGTTCGCCTGCCAAGGTGGTGCGGGCGTTGACCGACGAGGAACGGGCGGGGCTGAAGCACTGGGCGGAAAAGTACGTGGTCAACGGCGCCTATTGTTTGGAGCATCGTATTAATGTGGGTGCACCCTTGAATTGAGAGGGGTATTCTGCCGCCTATCCCATGTTTTTCCAGACTGGCAAACCCACCGATGTCCGTATTGTCTCGACGGAACTTTACTTCCTGCCGGTCCAGACTCGGGTCCCGCTCAAATTCGGACGTGAGACGTTGTCATCGGTGACTTGCGCTCGGGTCCGCCTGACGATTGTCGATCGACAGGGGCGGTCGGCGGAGGGCTGGGGGGAAACGCCCCTGAGCGTCCAATGGGTGTGGCCGAGCTCGGTGGCCTATAATGAGCGCCACGAGGCCCTGCGGCTGTTCAGCCGGATGCTGGCCCAGGCCTGGGCGCATTTTATCGATTGGGGGCACCCGATCGAACTGGGCAGCGACTTCTCTCACTTGATGCTTCCGCGCCTGTTGGAGGATTTCAACGATAGCGCCTTGGCGACGCTCCAAGAGTCGATGCCCTTGCTTGCCGCACTGGTCTGTTCGTCTCCCTTCGACCTCGCCCTCCACGACGCTTATGGGAATCTCCACGAACGGCCGACTTATTCGACTTATACGCCGGAGTTCATGAACCGGGATCTGGGAGACTATTTTGGATCGGCCCTTCCGGAAGGTGCGCGAACGGGCTCTGCGCTGGGTTTCCTGCGTCCCAAACCCGAACTTCGCCTTCCCGTATGGCATTTGGTGGGTGGTCTCGATCCGCTCACCTCGGCTGATCTAACGGGGCAGGAACCGAACGATGGCTATCCCGTTTTGCTCAGCGACTGGATTCGTCGCGATGGCCTGCGTTGCCTAAAGGTCAAATTACGGGGCACCGATTGGGAATGGGATTATCAACGCATACGAGCCGTGGCGGCGATAGCCCTTCCTTTGGGAGTGAAGGATTTCACGGCCGATTTTAACTGCACGGTCCAGGATCCCGAGTACGTGTTGTCGTTCCTGGCGCGATTGGCTGCGGACGACGGCCAGGTCTATGAGTCGCTTCTCTATGTCGAGCAGCCTTTCGAATACGAACTGGAGCGGAGACGCCTGGACGTGAGTCGCATTGCGCGGCTCAAGCCGTTGTTCCTGGATGAAAGCGCCCACGATTGGCGTTGCGTGGCCACCGGCCACTCGCTCGGCTGGAATGGGGTTGCGCTCAAAACGTGCAAAACCCAGTCGGGTGCCCTGCTTTCCGCCGCTTGGGCGTTGGCCCACGGAATGCAGTTGATGGTACAGGACCTGACGAATCCGATGCTGGCCCAAGTCACGCACTGCCTCCTGGCGGCGCACGTTCCGACGTTGATGGGGGTGGAAAGCAACGCGAACCAATTTTACCCGGAAGCAAGTCTGCCCGAGGCCGCCGTTTTCCCGGGACTTTATACCCGGCGGGAAGGAGTGGTGGATTTATCGGACTTGCGCGGCAATGGATTTGGCATGGTGGCTGCATATCGCATCCGGAAGCTGCCGGACCCGGCAATAAGTTGCGGGACTTGAGTGAGTTCCGCAGCGAAGCGACCGTTGTTCGGTGGCCCCTGAAACGATATGAAAGTCGTCCGGCCGAACTGCCGGTGGCAATTTACCGCCGCCGATGTCGAGTTTATATTGGGTGCCTTGGGAAAAGGCCCGAATGATGCGGAAGCTTTGGCATCGCTGTTCGTCGATGTCGGCTCACGGGATGCCCTATTGGAGCAGGATTCACTTCACGCAGCCATCCTGGAAGGCACTTCGTGTCTGCAGATTTCCCCGCGGCTCTATTTTTACGTGCTGGTCCGGCGGGTTCTTCAACGGGCAGGAATTGCCGATCGCGAGATCGCCGATTATACGGCGGAATTGAGAT
>DATJII010000312.1:0-6608 GCA_035493435.1 Candidatus Limnocylindria bacterium
GAGGCCACAAGGTTCTCGCCATCTGCAATGTCGTTGGATCGACCATTGCCCGGGAAGCGGATGGTGGGATTTACCTGCATGCCGGCCCGGAAATCGGCGTCGCCAGCACCAAGGCCTTTACCTCCCAAGTCACTGTCCTGACCCTTTTTGCGGTATTGATGGGACGCCTTCGGATGCTCAGCACCTCGCGGGGCACCCAAATCCTACGGGCGCTCGAATTGATCCCGGACGCCATCGATTCCATTCTGGCTCAGGCTTCACATATCCGCGAAATCGCCCTGAAATACGCCCAAACTGAGGATTTTTTCTTTATTGGCCGCCAATACAACTTTCCGGTGGCGCTGGAAGGGGCACTCAAGCTGAAGGAAATCTCGTACATCCATGCAGAAGGTTATCCCGCCGCCGAAATGAAGCATGGCCCCATCGCCATGATCGACGAGCGAACACCTACGGTGGTGCTGGCACCAACAGATGCGCTGCTGGAGAAAACGAATTCCAACTTGCAGGAAATCAAGGCCCGCAAAGGGCCGATCATTCTCATTACCACGGCGGGCAACGACCGCCTGGCGGCCGAAGTAAACGATTCGATCTACTTGCCGCCCACCCTCGATTGCCTGTATCCGCTCCTGGCGGTCATCCCCCTGCAATTGCTGTCCTATTACATTGCAGTAGCAAGGGGATGCGACGTGGATAAGCCTCGGAATCTGGCCAAAAGTGTGACCGTGGAATGAAGGGTGTCCCGGGTCGGGCACGCCAAGGAGGCGAGGGTGAAGAACCCTGCTGAAGTAAACGCACCCGAACCCGGGACGGACGGACTTACGTTGGTTCTCCGGTGTCCGCCCAAAACCGTCGGCGCTTGTCCTTCAAATGTCGTGGAGCAAATCTCCCCGAACACGACGTATTGCCAAGCGACCGCAGACTTTCTTCGTAATTCCGGCAGGCCATTCACGCAACAAATAAAATCAACAAACCGCAGCGACAGCCCTTGTGCGTTCCCACCCCGCAAGACATGCTGCCTGAAGTTTCGTTACCTTAACTGTGAACACAGACACGCGGATGACCGAGAACGCGATCACGCCAGAAGTTGTCGCCAAGCATAACCTCACTCCTGACGAGTACGAACGCATCCTCAAAATCCTGGGACGCCCCCCGGGATTGACGGAGCTGGGGATTTTCTCCGTGATGTGGTCGGAGCACTGCAGCTACAAGAACACCCGGCCGGTGCTGAAAACCTTCCCCACCAAGGGTGAAAAAATCCTGGTCGGGGCCGGCGAAGAAAACGCGGGCATCATCGACGTCGGTGACGGGCTCGCGATCGCCTTCAAGATCGAGTCGCACAACCATCCCAGTGCGGTGGAACCCTTTCAGGGAGCTGCCACCGGGGTGGGTGGGATTATCCGTGACATTTTCACGATGGGCGCGCGTCCCGTAGCCGCGATCAATTCGTTGCGCTTTGGCGACCTGTCCAATCCGGAAGTCCGGCGCCTGTTTAACGGCGTGGTGGCAGGTATCGCCCACTATGGCAACTGCTTCGGGATCCCCACAGTAGCCGGAGAGGTCTATTTCGATACCTGTTACGAAGGCAACCCATTGGTGAATGCCTTTTGTATCGGGGTGCTTCGCCACGAGCAGATCACCCGCGGTGCCGCCCATGGCGTTGGCAACCCGGTTTTCTACGTCGGCCCCGCCACTGGACGGGACGGCCTCGCTGGTGCGGCTTTTGCCTCGCAAGACCTGACTGACGAATCGGCCGAACAGCAACGCGGAGCCGTCCAAGTCGGTGATCCGTTCATGGAAAAGCTGGTCTGCGAGGCCTGTCTGGAATTGTTGGCCACCGGCGCCGTCGCAGGCATGCAGGACATGGGCGCTGCCGGCCTTACCTGCTCAACTTGCGAAACCGCCGCCCGGGCAGGTACTGGAATCGAGATCGAACTCGATAAAGTACCGCAACGGGCTCCGAACATGACCTCCTACGAGATCATGCTGTCGGAGTCTCAAGAACGCATGCTCATCGTGGTGACCAAGGGCCGCGAAGAAGAGGTAAAACGTATTTTCGATAAATGGGACCTGCCTTGGTCCGAGATCGGCACGGTGACTGATACCGGCCGCATGGTGGTCAAACACCATGGAGAAATAGTGGCCGACATTCCCGCCCGACAGCTTACCGATGAGGCTCCGGTTTATTTCCGCGAATCCGCCGAGCCGGAATATCGCGAAGCCGTGAAGGCCTTCCGGCTGGATGGCATTCCCGATACCACAGAACCGGTCTCCCACTTAACCCAGATTCTCGCCAGCCACTCTGTGGCGTCAAAGAATTGGGTCTATCGCCAGTACGATCACATGGTCCGAGACGGCACCATTGTCTGCCCCGGCAGCGATGCCGCCGTCATTCGAATCAAATCCGATTCTCTCCCGGTACTCCCGGCCGGCCATCCCGCCCAAGGACAGCCCGTGCCCGAGAAAATCGTGGCCATGACGGTCGACTGCAATGCCGGCTACGTCTATCTCGACCCGTTTGAAGGCGGAAAGACGGCCGTGGCGGAAGCTTGCCGCAATCTGGCGTGCAGCGGAGCCCGTCCGCTGGGGGTCACGGACAACCTGAATTTCGGAAATCCGCACAATTTGGGCATCTTCTGGCAATTAAAGGAATCGGTCCGCGGCCTCGCCGAGGCATGCCGCGCTTTTGGCATTCCAGTAACCGGTGGCAACTGCTCGCTCTATAATCAGCGGGGCGCTTTGGGCGCCATCGATCCGACCCCCACCGTAGCAGTTGTCGGCATCGTCGACAGCCTGGAGCATGTAACTACCCAGTGGTTCAAGGACGAAGGTGATGCCATCATCCTCCTGGGTCTACCGGTGGACACGGAAGATCCGCTGCAAGGTTTGGGAGGCAGCAGCTACCTAAAGACCATTCACCGCACGAAGAGCGGGCTGCCGCCCCGCTGCGATTTGTCTGCCGCGTCGACCCTCCACACCACCTTGCTGGGTCTCATTCAGGAAGGTGTCATCAAGAGCGCCCACGATTGCAGTGAGGGCGGTTTGGCGGTGGCGCTTGCCGAAGCTAGTTTCAGCCAGTTGGTGGCCAAGGATAACTCCCGTTTTGTTGGAGCTACGGTGGATCTTTCGTCCTTCGAAGGAGTTCGTCAGGACGCCCTACTCTTCGGTGAAACCCAGAACCGGGTGGTGATCACCACGACACCTGCCAATGCTGGCCGGGTCGCTAAGCAGGCAAGGTTGTTGGGAGTTCCTGCAACGGTCATCGGCAAGGTGGGTGGGTCCTCCTTGTCCATCAAGACTTCCCAAGGACAGATTGAAGCCGAGGTGGGGATCCTTCATTCCGCCTGGTGGAACAGCATCGCCATCGCGATGAATCAGCCAGCGTCAAGCAGCGACCAGTGATTTGAACCGAGTTACCGGTTCTGGCAGCGACTTCGTTGGATATTTGCTAAAAACAAAGGGTGGTTCGGGCTTTCGCACCGAACCACCCTTTGGTGTTTTAATTGGCTAAAGGAGCGGCGTTGGGAGTAACTCCCAGCCGCTTATGAGCCGTGGTAACCTTCCTCGCCATGTTCGGCGAGGTCGAGGCCTTGATTTTCCACGTCTTCGGTCGGACGGAGTCCGATCGTGAACTTCAGGGCGAATCCAAGGATCGCTGTGGCCACCACAGCCAGCAGCACCGTCACAGCCATGGCCTTCAATTGTTCCATGACCAGGGGCTGGCCGGGGCTGTCGGTGACAATCTTGCCCAGGTTCGTCGCCAGGTTGGCGTTCGCGCTATTGCGGGCCAGCACGCCCGTGATGAACGCGCCCAATGTACCACCCACCGCGTGCACCCCGAAGGTGTCCAACGCGTCGTCATAACCCAACTTCGCCTTCAGGAAAGCGCAAGCGAGGTACGGAATCGCACCCGCCAGGATGCCCACGATGATCGCTCCCGAAGCCGTGATGAATCCGCAAGCGGGCGTCACCACCACCAGGCCCGCCACCGCTCCCGAGCAGAAGCCCAGGATGCTCGGCTTGCCACGGATGATGTATTCCAACAACGGCCACACGAACGAGGCCACCGCCGTCGCCAGCGTCGTCGTCATGAACGCATTGGCTGCCACTCCGTCCGCCGCCACTGCCGAACCAGCGTTAAAGCCGTACCAGCCCACCCACAGCATGCCCGTGCCCACCGCGCACAACACCATGCTATGCGGCGGCATCGGCACCTTCCCGAAGCCCATGCGAGGCCCGAGAATCAAGCACAACACCAGCGCCGACCAGCCCGAGCTCATATGCACCACCGTGCCACCCGCGAAATCGATCGCCTTGATGCTCGCTCCCGCGTTCCACACCCCGTTCATGAAACCGTCGATGCCCCACACCATGTGGGCCAGGGGGAAGTACACCAGGAACATCCAGCCGATCACGAACAGGATGATCGCCGAGAACTTCATGCGCTCCGCAATCGCCCCCAGGATCAGCGCCGGAGTGATGATCGCGAACATCAACTGGTACATCGAAAACACGTTCTGCGACACCCAGGCCGCGTAGTCCGTATTCGGTGTCGAGTCGATGCCCTTCAGGAATTTCCAATCCAGCGCTCCCAGGAAAGGACTGCCGCTGTGGAACACCATGCTGTAACCGCACAACCACCACAGGATGGTCACCACACCCGCGATGCCGAAGCACTGGGCGATGACCGAAAGGATGTTCTTGCGCCGCACCAAGCCGCCGTAGAAGAGGAACAGGCCCGGCAGGGTCATGAACAACACCAGCGCCGAACTGGTCATCATCCACGCATTGTGGCCAGGGCCGGCTGAAGTCGCGATCGCCGTCGGCGCATTCGTCTGCCGCGCCCCGTTGTTGATATACGCTTCGATGTCCGCCAGCCGGTCGTCCACCGTTGGCTTCTTGTCTTCCGCCACCGCGTTGATTGCGCTCAACGCCGCCAGGAAGGTAAATGAGAGAATCAGGAAAAGTTTTTTCATAGGCTCGAAATTGGGTTTGCCGGTATTAAAAACGCATTAAACAGCGGCTTCGCCACGTTCCTCAGTCCGGATCCGGATGGATTCCTCGACACTCGAGACGAAGACTTTTCCGTCACCGATTTTGCCAGTCTTGGCGGCAGAGATAATAGCCTTGATGGCATCCTGCGCCTTGGCATTGGTCACCACGATTTCGATCTTTATCTTGGGGAGAAAATCGACCGTGTATTCGCTGCCACGATAAATCTCCGTATGCCCCTTTTGGCGACCGAATCCCTTGACCTCAGTCACGGTCATGCCTTCGATTCCAATCTCGTGGAGGGCGTCTTTGACCTCCTCGAGTTTGAAAGGTTTAATCACTGCTTCGATTTTTTTCATGAGTGTTTGACGTAAACGCCTCCCCTCCAATTTTCTACGACTCGGTACCAGCGAATCGTCCAACCGGTGGAGTTGGGGCCGAACGGCCTCAAGCAACCCGAATGCCATGAATAATTTTCATCCAGAAAAATCCCTGCATCATCTTGTTTTCTAGGGCGTTATAAAGATTCAACTTTTTAATGAAGCGTTAACGGGCGAACCGAAACTGTCTCTTTTTAACCACACCGAACAAGGGGAGCCCGCACCGCAAATTCATTCTGACCTGTGGATGAAAGGCTGGCTTCTGCGCGAGATGAGTGATTTTCACGCACCCAAGCCTCAGTTGGGCGGCATAAAAAAGCGTAACCCTTTGTGACTCAATGAGACTTCAAAGCTGGCATCACTGGTGCTTAATGACAGGAGAAAGGCGTTGACACTCCGAGTGAGGTCAATAAAGTCGTTTCACCGTTAAGCCCGTAAATCACCTAAAGTTATGAATCGTTTCCGTAAAAACCGGATTGGCGCATTCACGCTAATCGAATTGCTCGTCGTCATCGCGATCATCGCGATTCTCGCTGGTATGTTGCTGCCCGCTCTGGCCAAAGCCAAGTCGCGCGCTCAACGCATCAACTGCGTCAACAACCTAAAGAACATCGGCTTGGGTTTCCGCACCTTCGCAGTGGACTTCAACGGCCAATATCCTTGGCAGGTTGATACCAATTCGGGCGGCGTGACTGTCCCGGCTGGCACTGTCGCAGGTGCAGTTCCGTCGGCCACAGACGCTACCGTGTTCACTGTGTTTGCCACGATTTCGAATGAAATCAGCACCGTCAAGATCATCCAATGCCCCAGCGATGACACCTCGACCCGTAAGTTGAACACGAACACCTTTTCCTTCGGAATGATTGCCGCACAACGTACTGCGGCGGCCCAAGTTCCCGGATACTTCATTGGCACCTCCGCCAGCGAAGAACAGCCTCAGAGCATTCTCGGTGGCGACCGTAACATCGGCGTTGGCACCAAGATCACTCCCCAGAACACGGCCTCCATCGGAGCCACCGGCAAAGCTTACCAAATTGTGGCTGCGGACGTGAACGGCACGACAGCGGCCGCCGCGACCAACGTGTTCTTTACGTCTCTCCAGCACCAAAACGCTGGTAACCTGTTGTTGGGTGACGGCAGCGTGCAGCAAGTGTCCTCTGGCCGTGCGCGCCAGCAATTCCAAGACAGCTACAACGCTCTTCAATCGTCCTTCGACATCTACACCCCGGGCGCCAAGTA
>DATJII010000313.1:0-10644 GCA_035493435.1 Candidatus Limnocylindria bacterium
GCGCCTGCTCTACGGCGACAGGTTTGCCGGCTCGGCGAGACTGCACATCCGCTTCGGCCCACACGCCACCGCAACAACCGCCAAACCGGCCAAAGGGCAACCGCACCCGTAGCCGGGTTAATCCATGAACCAATCCAAGAAATAGCCAGGGTCACCAAAGACTATAATAGCCCAAGTTGCCCCAGAGGTAGCGAGGCACAACAACGATTGCCAGCCCGGAAAACCACGATCAGCAATTCTATGCCGAATGATCAACGCCAGCCATCGCAATTACCACGGGTTTGACCACCAGCGCCTCGAAAACCAGCCCTTTCTACTCATTACAATCTTGGATCCACCGGTTCGCTTTCGAGCGCCAGGACGCCAAATACCGCCTCGTGCACGCGTCGCAGTGGCTCCTTGGCTACAAAACGTTCCAAGGACTCCATGCCCAAAGCGAACTCACGAAGCGCCAAGGAGCGCTTGGGAGCAAGTCCACGAGCTCGCAAGCGTTCCAGATTCTCCGGTGCGGTGTACTCGGGTCCGTAGATGATGCGCAGGTATTCCCGTCCCCGACACTTGACCGCAGGCTGCACCAATCCCCTCGGGCTCTTTGCGATAAAGTCGAACGGCTTGACCACCATCCCCTCCCCGCCTCGGCCCGTAAGTTCCTCCCACCATTGGATACCAGCCGCTTCGCTTTCAGCCTGAGTGAGATCAATAATCCGATAGGGGGTGGCAAGTATCATCCCGCCGGACAGTAGGGCCAACGTCTCCATATGCCACTCGTGGGGTTGGTCGCTATACACCTTTCCTTCGGAGGCGAGCAAATGAAACGGTGCCAATTTCAGGTCGTCGACAGTGTTTACCGGCCAGCAATAACGTCGATATGCGGCCACATAATCGTCCACCATCTGCCGTCGCTTGTGGGTTTCGTCCAGCCATTCAGTCACCTCAATGCCACGTCCAGACGCCAGATCCAACGAATCGGTCTCTGCCTCCAATGCCGCCCGGGCTGCGGTCCCGACGGCGGCGTATTGCTGTTTCAGGAGTTCCTGTGCCTTCGCAGACCACGGCATCAACTCGCAATCCAGGCAGAACCAATTGGTTTGGAATTCATCCCAAAATCCGGCCCTGGTAATTGCGTCGTGAACCCTGCCCAAGAACTGGCGCTCCAGCCCCTGATCGTCAAAAAATCTCCTTCCGGTCCTGGTATAACAAATGCCAATGCCCTCATGGGTCAGCCCAAAGCGCTTCAAGGCCGCCTCCTCATCCCGTGTGATAACTACCACCGCCCGCGAACCCATATGCTTCTCTTCGCACACCACCCGTTGAACACCGGCCTGGCGAAAATAAGCGAACGCTTCAGCCGGATGTTCCAATAGACCAGCCGCACGGCTTGTTTCACTCGGGGACATCGTGGGGGGAAGGTATATCAACCACTTGGGATTCGCGGCAAAACGACTCATGACTTCCAGCGCCGCCGCTGCGTTCTCCCCCCGGATCGTTACCTTGCCATGGAGTCCTGTTGTAATAATGCGTTTGCCGATGACGTCCGAGAGATCCAGAAGATCATCGTGTTCCTGTTGCGCCGTCAAAACCGCTGCCTTCTCCGTCGAAGGTAGGAATGGTTTACGTGATTCAGCATAGGTCTGGCGTGCTGGAACTGAGATCCACTCCTTTTCCGGATACCGCAAGGCCGTCAACCTCCCGCCAAAGACGCACCCGGTGTCGATGTTGATGGTTCGGTTCAGCCACTCTGGCTCAGGCACCGGTGTGTGACCGTAGACGACCATGGCGGGGCCGCGATATTCGGCCGCCCAATTCAGGCGAACCGGCAACCCGAATTCGTCAATTTCACCGGTGGTCTCACCATAAAGCGCAAAATCGCGCACCGCCCCCGAGCCCCGCCCTTGCATTGACTCCTTCATTCCCGCGTGAGCGACCACCAGCTTGCCGTCGTCCAAGACATAGTGGCTCACCAAATTGTCGACGAATTCCACCACCTGCCGACGAAATACCTCGGTTTCGTTAGAGAGTTGTGCCAGCGACTCCGCCATTCCGTGACTGACCTGGACATCTCGGCCATTCAGCTTTCGCATGAGCTTCCAGTCATGGTTCCCGGGAACGCAAAGGGCCGTTCCGGCCGCCACAGCATTCATTGCCAGTTTAAGCACTTGGGGAATTTGGGGTCCTCGATCCACCAAATCGCCCAGGAAAATGAGTTTCCGGCCGGGTGCCGGGTTTACCGTAAACGTCGATTCGTCCACCGAATGCCCCAGCTTGCCCAATAGTTCAACCAGTTCGTCAAAACATCCGTGGACATCGCCAATGATATCGAACGGACCGTGGACGCTCTTCAAATTGTTCCACAGCGGCTGCCGCTCGATCACCGCCTCGTTAACTTCCTCCAGTGACTTGAGTATGTGAACGTGCCGGAATCCCTCCCCTTCAAGCCGACGCAACGACCGACGTAATTGCTGTGCCTGGTTTCGAATGACATGCGGCCCGAAATCACGGTTAGTCCGCGATTGATTGCGTTCCTGGGCCAACCGCTCGGGAAGATCCAGGACGATGGCCACCGGCAGGCAGTGGAACTCACGAGCCATCTCAACATAGGCTTTGCGTGCTTCCGGCTGGACGTTAGTCGCATCGACCACCGTCAGCCTGCCCGCAGCGAGGCGTTTGCGGGCGATGAATTGAAGGATTTCGAACGCATCGTTCGTCGCCTCCTGGCAATTCTCGTCATCGGATACCAGGCCCCGGCACGTATCTGACGAAAGTACTTCCGTGGGCTTGAAATGTCGCGCGGCAAAACTGCTCTTGCCGGAACCCGAGACACCAACCAGGACAACCAGGGAAAGCTCTGGAATAGTGATTTTCATTGGCCAGCGACCCGAAAGAACAACGCTTTTTTCATCTCGTCTCTATCTCGTTTAGAAATATATCCAATTCCCTTGCAATACATTTCTGAATGCGGCCTCTGACAGAGTTCAATGACTCCTTCGCAAGGTCGATTTGCGCACGCGATGGGCTATAATAGCCCCGTGTCGAACTCCCTAGCCACGCCCGCAAAAAAGCGTTCGCACAATCAGCTATTTTCGTTTCGCCACAACTATTGAGTATCAGAAACGGCAAGACGGTCCACTTGTCCCCGAGCAAGATCAACTTGAGCGCATTCAATCTGACGTGCTCGAATTCACTGCCTTCGAAGATTCCAAGCAGTTCTTCAAGGTGATCTCGTTGATTTCGCCGCAACAGCCCATTGTAAGCCTGCTTCGATACTGCGGCACTTCGGTCTCCTAACATCAAGAGGAGGTCAGCTTCGATACCCGGAGGTCGTAGCCTTCCCAAAGCGCAAACCGCAGCTTTTCGTAATTTTGATTCTTTTGCATTCAACAAAATACGGATTGCATCTGCGTCCCGGGCCACTCCCGTCTCTCCCAGGCCCAGAATCGCGCCAACCCGCTGGATACCCGATGCCAGGTCAAGGCGGTCGCGAAAGAACTGCGCGGCATTAAAACCGGAATTAGCACTTAGGTAAAATAAAGCAAGTGCTCGGACACCAGTATTCCCGTCCACCAGAGACTCCAACAGTTTCTGTGGAGCGAGGTCGGGCACCCTGGATACGACTGTCTGCAATGCTTCGCGTCGTACCCGTGGCGATTTCGATCGCAGCAGTTTAGCGGTCAGCTCCGGCAATTCTTCTGGATAGCACTCGGCCAAAACCACGCGCGAGGCGACGAACTGGACGTGAGGATCTGGGTCGTCCAAAAGTTGTCTGGCGAAACCGATACGCGACTCATTTTCTAGGTCAACGGCCGCTTTCAGAAAGCCAAGCCGCACTTGCCGATCCCTTGACGTTGCTATAGCCGACAGATAGGCGCGACCCTCAGCATGGCAAAAAAGCTCCACGCTCGCAGCAAGTATTGCTCCTTGCTGAATCCGCGCGCAGTTTTTGAGACGTAGAATCAGACCTAAATAATTGAAAATAACGTCCCTATACGCAGGGACCAACCGCTTTAGAACCAATTCATGGGCGAGCTCGCGCACTGGATCCACCCAATCATTCAAGCGCACCAGCAAAAAACGTAGTTCTTCCCCGGTGGAAAATTCGTCCAGTCTGCGGATTGCCAGTTCCCTCACTCTTCCATTGGAGTGAAAGCTCAAGAAACCACACGAAATGACACTTTGCGTTCCTCCAGCGAGCAGTTTTGCCTCAATCATGGTCAGGACGCGCCATTTATCCTCCCAGGAACACCGATTCGCCTCAAACTCTCGGATTCTTCGATCAATCTCAACGAAACTCCCCGTTGGAACAAGTTCGAGCAGTCTCTCAATCGTTTTGGCGAGAGTGGGTTCAATCTCAGGTTTGCAGAACGGAATATAATATGCCAAGTAGGGAATCAGACTTGGCTCTTTGCAGTCGCCCAAGTGCACCAATAGTTCCGCCTCTTCCTTTGGATCCGAACCTCTGTCAAGCGCCTTGGCATGAAATGCAAGATATCTCTGCCAGGCGGCCTGGGAAATGGGTTTAAAGGTCATGCGCTGTGAGATTTCTCAAACACCGCCATCTGCGTCGGCGATCCCACCTCTGGGTCTACCGGTCCAATTGGAAGAAAGCGCACGGTATAGCCAAATATCGCCGCCACGCGATTCGCCCACGACTGGAATTCCGCCCGCGTCCATTCGAATCGGTGATCGCGGTGGCGAAATTTGCCCGCAGGCAAGGTCTCCCATTTCACATTGTACTCCGAATTGGGCGTGGTTAGGACCACCGATGCCGGCCGCGCCTGTTCAAATAATACCCGTTCGAAAGCGGCCAACCGGGGGGCGTCCAGATGCTCGACGACCTCCACCACCGCCGCTGCGTCGAAACCTGCCAACCGTTGGTCGCGATAAATAAGGGAGCCGTGGAGCAGCCTGATTCGCTCCTTTTGGACTGGAGGCAGGCGGTCAAGATGCAGTCGCTCCCTGGCCATTGCCAGCACCCGATGTGACACATCCATACCCACGATCTCCGCGAATTGCTTCTCCTTCAACAGCAGCGACAACAGACGTCCTCCGCCGCAGCCCAAGTCCAAAACCCTCGCCGCACCGCTCATCTTCAACTGTACCAGCACGCCTTCCAAACGCTGCTCATTGAGACTGATTGTACGCTCCACTGCCGCTTCTTCCAGGCCTCGGACGTCCCCCAGCGAATCAGTATCGGCCCCTTCGTCGCCCATCAATTGGGACAGTGCGTCGTCCACGAGCGTTCGTTGATGTTTGAGATAGCGACGCGTGATCGTTTCACGTTCGGGGTGACCGGCAAGCCATCCGTCGCCGTGGCGCAAGAGCTTGGCCACCTCATCGTCGTTGACCCAGTAATGCTTGCCATTGTCGAGGACCGGGATAAGAACGTAGAGATGTGACAACAAAGTCTGGACCGGGAGATTCGCCGTCAGCGTCACCTGAAAATAGTCACTCTCTCCCCACGTCGGAAACGTCTCGTCCAGCGGCAGGCGTCGAGCAGTCATCGAATACCCCAAGGGCTCAAAGAGTTGGCGAAGAAATCCTTCACCACCCCGACAAGGCAATGCCGAAAGGGTGGCCACAAGGTTCAGAGGCGCCTTTGCCAATTCCGGACGCTCTTTACAACTGCCGGCCAAGGCGCTGCCAAAGACGTCGGCAATGGCCACACTGAGAAAGGACGAAGCTGCGTAAGGCCGGTCATTGACGTACTGGTCCAATGTGCCGCCTTCGCCGGACGGACCACGCCGATTCCGTACCAATCCCACGGGATCAATTACCACCTGCAACGCCGCCGTGCAGCGTTCTGTCGTGGCTTCGGGATAAAACACTCGAGCCTGGCCAAATGACAAATTGAACGACTGCGCCCGTCCCGGGTTCTTGCGGAGCAGATATCCCAAGTCGGTCGCTGGATGATCCGTCGTGGTGAGCGTCAACAGCATGGCTGGACAATAACCACACACGGCCCTCTGGCCTATCACAAAGGGTATAAACTCGAAGCGCAAATAGAGGTTTGAGACTTCTCACCCCCCGAGAAGCCTGATCCATAGCCTTTTAATCCCACCGCGCCGGCACCACAGCCAGGTTGGCCGGATAGGCTTTGCCCGCCAGACGGTAAATGGTTCGACGGGCGTGGAAGGTAACCCGCTTCTCTGACGCCGCGGTGCGAAAATTGAACGTTTCCAGATGGAATCGGACGCATCTCTCCATCTCCGCCTCATCTCCCAGTCCACAATGAGCCACCGCGCGATCACGCCACATCGCCCTGAGCGCGGGGCGTTTCATTCGACCCGCGGCTTCCCAACGGGTGCAATTCTCAAGCAACTTTGGCCAATCATCACGTTGCAAAAACACATTCCCCCGCTGTTCCCATGCTTCCGCGTTGGAGGGATCCAGGCATAGCGTTTGCTCGACACAGATCAGGACCTCGTCCCAACGATCCAGGCACCCCAAAGCCTGTGCCTTGCAGTTCAGGGAAGGCACGTGCGTGGGTTCCAATTGCAACAACGGATTCAAGATGCCGAGGCATTCTTCGTAGAGATCCGTATAGTAAAGTTTCCAGGCGAACGCCAGGCGGGAATCTCTCAGGGTTGGCAGCGGGGGCATTTCCCCGACCCACTCCTGAAAAGCATCGGAGGTGCTGGTAACCAACCGAATAAATCCGTTGCGAAGGGTGGAGCGTTTGTCGCCGGCAAAGAAACTGAGTGGCGGCATCCATCCACCACGATGGGCGACCCACTTACGCAAGGCCTGACATTCCCCGGGATAGGTCTTTTGGATATAGGGGATAACGACTTCTTGGGTCCACTGGTGTTCCATCTTTTCCGCGTACCATTCCATCTGATTCACCGAGTCCGCGCGCCAACGCCCCCTCCCTACTCTTTGCCTGCCATCGTGATAATGAGCCACCTCGTGAACCAGCGTCCTCAAGGCCTGCAAGCGAAGGTAAACCTCGCAAAGCGGACGAAGCATTGGCAAGTGGCCGGGATCGTATACGAAAGCGTGCACCGTGATAGCCCCGCTTCTGGGTGTGTAGGTACCCAGGACCGGCCCGGCGTAAACCCGTGGAAGAATCTGCACCGATTTTCTTCCGACCAGCGGATCCGGCGGGGAAGTGTCTTGCTGGTCGTACTCACGCAGATATTCGCTGGCTAGGCAGAGATCAATTCGCAAAACCCCCTCTGTGGCACCTCCCGGAAGCCCCGCGAGAACGGACCGAATGTCATCTTCCGACGCGGCGTGATGGACCCATCGCCCGGCATCCCGTACCCTAATGGGAATGGTGCAAATGGCGCTGCCATCGAGGGGTGGCTGGCTCCGCCGTCTTTCAGCCAACACTTGCCGTTTGATCAGACGTTTCCGCTTGAGTTTGGTGCCCGCCGCCTTGATCGCGTCCAACTGTTCTTCGCTACTGGCGAATTTCTTCTCAACCAGTTCTCCTAACGTGCGCCGAGTGGTATGGATACTCCGTGACATGGATATGGGCTCTGCCCTTCACGGTTTCTATCTGACACCTTCCCCCTTGGCCACGGCAAATGGGCCAACTTTTCAATGCCATTGTAAATCCAAAGTGCAGACTTCTGCCACCAGGAACCGGCGGTGCATTTCGAGCCCTGATCTCCAACCTGGCGGGAAACGCACGGCACTCTACTGTCGCCCATTTGCAGAAGCTGCCTCTCGGAGCTGCTTTTCCAGCGCCTCAATCCGATCCTTCAACGGTTGTACCGCTTCCTGCACCTGTGCGGCCGTGAACCTGGGCGTGATGTACTGGGGGCAATTCCAATCGAAACTGACAACCTCAATGAGGAACAGCCGTTCAATCTTGCTGCGCCATTCGGGGCCAGGACTTAGTCGGTCCGCCAAATCCCGATGCTCTCGGGCGTCGAACACTTGGGCGTGGCCAAGAATCTTCAAGCGCTCCTGCTTCGGATAGTCCATAAGGAATAGCGCCACCCGGTTGTCGCCCTCGAGGTTTCCCGTGGTGAGTAGCTGCCGGTTCCCCTTGAAATCGGCGAATCCGAGCAGGTGCGGGCTGAGCACTTTCAAGAATCCAGTGGGTCCGCCGCGATGCTGTATATAGGGCCACCCATCGCTGTTGGTGGTGGCCATATAGAAACTGTCACGGGCCCCCACGAAATCAGATTCTTCGAGCGTTAGTTCGTCACGCTCCGGAGCGTCAACCACCACGTGGTGCCGGCCGAAGTACTTGTCCTGCGCGGCCTGCACTGCGGGCGTGAGCGTGATTTGGGCAAATTTTGCAGCCATAAGGTTAAGCGTCAGGTGTTTCGTTCCCAGCGGAACTTCCGGTCCGCCTCGGTGATGGGTTGATCATTGATGCTGGCGTAGCGCTTGGCCATGTAGCCCTGCTCATCGAATTCCCAATTCTCGTTCCCGTGACTCCGCCACCATTGCCCCCGGTCGTCGTGCCACTCGTATTCGAACCGTACAGCAATGCGATTGTCCGTAAAGGCCCAGAGCGTCTTTCTCAGTCGATAGTCCAGTTCCCGATCCCATTTGCGGCGAAGAAAGGCCGCCGCTTCTTCCCGACCGTTTATGAAGTCGGCCCGGTTGCGCCATTCCGTATCCACGGTGTAGGCCAACGATACTCGCTCGGGATCGCGGGAATTCCAGGCATCCTCGGCCAATTGGACTTTCTGGCGCGCGGTTTCTTCGGTGAACGGTGGCAGCGGGTGACGTGGAATAGACATAGCTATGGAGACTTACGGGATTCTTGTGGCAGGCAGGGCAACCGCCTGGCGAGTGACTCGTTCCTGGGCTGGTATCAAGCGCATCGGATCCTCATGCGACCTGCGCGGTGGGTTCCAGTTCTCCCGGTTTCACTTCGGGAAAGTCCACGACCGTTTGGGCCACGTGATTGATATAGTTCGTGAAGATGTTGACCGCCACGTTGGCGACCGTCTCCACGATTTCGGCGTCGGTCAGGCCGGCGGCACGCGCCGCCTCGAATTCGGTGGCGCTTAGTTCGCCACGTTGAACCACGATGCTCCGAGCCAAACTGAGAATGGCCTCGGTATGCGGGTCCGTGGCGGCGACCTTCCGGGCATTGGCAATGTCCGTGGTACTGAGCCCGGCCTTGCCACCTAGATAGGTATGAGCGCTCAGGCAATATCCGCAGTAGTTGATCTCGGCCACGGCGAGTGAAATTTGCTCCCGAATCTTGGCGCTCAATACCCCGCTGGCCAGGGCTCCACCAAAGTTCAAATACCCTTCCAAAGCTGCGGGTGAATTGCTGAGAACACGGAATAGATTCGGAACTACCCCGAGTTTCCCTTGGACTCCGGTCAACAACTGTTTGGCTTTGCCGGTGGCGAGGTTGGGGTCGAGTTGTGCGATGCGGTTCATGGTAGGTCTTTCGTTTTCTGTTAGTTTCTCGGTGACCGACGTTTGCGATCACATCACCCCTTGATCACAGTCCGTGCCAGCGATATCTCGGGATCCAAATGTGAGGAATTATTGGGTTTCTTGCGATTTACAGGACGTCGTCGAGATTACGATTATTCGTAAATTACGAATTATCGTTGCCGCATTTTACGATTTATCGTAATCCAACGACGTGAACTGCCGCAACCTCCCCAAGGTAATGGTTTCGATAGCCCAAAATCGCTCCTTAACGGACGTATTGGCTGCAGTCGTTCACGGGATCGCCGACTGCGAAGATGTCGTGCTAGCACGAATCTGGCTCATCGAAATGGGCGATATCTGCGAAACCTGTCGTTTCCGCCCGGAGTGCCCAGACCAGTCCCGTTGTCTCCACTTGGCGGCCAGTGCCGGCAGCCCCTATCGCCCCCAGAATAATTACACCAATCTAAAAGGCGGTTTCGCGCGGTTTCCCCTCGGCGTCAGAAAGATCGGTCTGGTAGGCAAAACGGGCAAGCCCCTCTTGATACCCGGCGTTCGAGGCGACGAACCGTGGATCGCCGATCGGGAGTGGATGCACCGCGAGGGCGTGCAAACGTTTGCCGCCCAGCCGTTGGTTTTTCGGGGCGAAATCTTGGGGGTGTTGGCTATCTTCGACAAGGGATTGCTGGGGCAAACTGATTTCGAATGGTTGCGCGTCTTCGCCGATCATGCGGCGGTCAGCATCGCCAATGCGCGAGCCTTCGAGGAAATCGACTATCTCAAGGCCCGTCTCGAGGAGGAGAACGGATACCTCCGGCAAGAAGTCAGCGACGCGCTGGGCGCGACGGAAATCGTCGGCACCAGTCCTGGCCTCAAGAAAGTGATGCAGCAAATCCAGCTCGTAGGCCCCACTGACGCTTCCGTGCTGGTTACGGGAGAAAGCGGCACGGGCAAGGAACTCATCGCCCGGGCCATCCACGAACACAGCCCACGACGCGGCCGGGCGCTCATCAAAGTGAACTGCGGCGCCGTCCCCGAGAGCCTGTTCGAGAGTGAATTCTTCGGGCATGTGCGTGGCTCCTTTACCGGTGCGCTCAAAGACAAGCCCGGCCGATTCGAACTCGCCGATGGCGGAACCTTGTTTCTTGATGAAATTGGTGAAATCCCCCTCACCATGCAGGCCAAACTGCTCCGGGTCTTGCAAGAGCAGGAGCTCGAACGTCTCGGTGACACGCGCACTCGCAAGATTGATGTTCGCATCATTGCGGCCACCAATCGTGACCTGAAGAAGGA
>DATJII010000314.1:0-17713 GCA_035493435.1 Candidatus Limnocylindria bacterium
CCGCTTCTACTGCCCATCCTTCATCTCCCGAATACTCGGCGCGTCCATTACCACCAAGTGTCTCGATCACGCCATTGATTGAGACTTTTCGGATCCGGTTATTACTGGCGTCGGCGATGTAGAGCGCTCCGTTCTTGTCAAAGGCGATTGCATAGGGATTGTAAAGTCGTGCGTTCGTCGCTGGCCCGCCGTCGCCGGAAAACCCGAACACATTGTCGCCCGCCGCGATGGATAACACCCCGTTGGTGTCCAACCTCCGAACTACGCTGACCATGCCATTACCGCTAAAGGAATTCTCCGCGAGGTAGAGACTGCCACCTTGGTCGACTGCCAATCCGTAAGGGCTGGCATAAGTCGACGAGACCGGAGCCGCGGCGGGTAATCCCCCGCCAGGGATCACTCTAGGGGTAACCGGAATATCGCTGCCGTTGAGGCGCCAGCGATAGGTGAAGGGAGCGTCACCCTCGACCTGAACTCCGAGTGTGACCTTGCTCCCAAACGGGAAGATTCCTCCCACGGGCGGATCAACGATTTCAGGTAACTCACCGCCGATAGCAATTACATTACCGAACACAACGACAAGGACGGCAATCAAGATGCCGAATCGTCTGCTCAAACCCCAGGCCAATCGCAGAAGGTCTATCGAGGATAACATCGGTGAGAGCGTTCCGACTTGTCACCCAGATTGCAATTGATTAATGGAATCTCGTCGGAAACGTCGTTTGACCCGGTCGCCATCGCAGTTCACACCATGTAACTCATAGCCAGACAAAAAAAACGGGATGGCGGCCTTTCCGGCCTGCCATCCCGTTTTGATTACCACCAGACTTACTTCGCGTTCGCGATGTACTCCACCAGGCTGCGCAGTTCCTGCTTGGTCAGGATGTCGCCGAAGCCTTCGGGCATGGCGGATTGGCCTTTCTCGCGGCTGGCGATGTCGGCTTTCTTGATCGTCATCAGGCCGTCTTCCGGTGAGTTGATGACCAGTTCCTGGTCGTTGTCGGTCTTCACCACTCCCGCGTAAGTCTGCCCGTTCTTGAGCGAGACGAGCACGCTTTCGAAGCCTTGGGCAATCTGGGCATTCGGATGGATGATGCTCTGGACGATATAGGCACGGTCGTGTTTGCCGATCAGCCCGGTGAGTTCCGGCCCTACCTCGCCACCATCGCCGTTGATCTTATGGCAGCGGACGCAGCTTACTTCCGCCTTTTCCACGAAGACCTTTTTGCCTTCCTCGGCATTGCCACCTTGCAGGCATACGCGGTAGTTGGCGATGTCATCCTTGGTGTCGAGGCTGGCGGTGTATTTGGCCACTAAATCCTTCGCGGCCGGATGCTTGGAAGCCGCCTCCAGGACATCCAGTTGCAATTCGGCGGGCACCTTACCTTCTACCAATTGCTCCGCCCATTTTTTGACCAAGGCATCGGAATCGGCGCTCTTGAGGCCGCCCAAGGAAGCAAAGGCGTTCTGTTTCTCGGCCATGGTACCCTTGGCGATGATGCCCTCGAGTTTCACGACGGCGCCGTCGCCTGACGCTGCGCCCAGACTGGTGGCGAGCTTGCGCACCTTTTCATCCTTATCATCACCGGCGGCAGCCACTGCTTTCGGCAACTCCGTAGCGTGCAAGGCAGCCAAGGCCTTCAACGCTTCGACCCGCACGGAGCCTTCGCTCCGGACTTTGATCACCAAATCCGCCAAGGCAGGAGCCGCCTCAGCGATCTGCAGGGAACCGGCCGCAGTGGCGGCGGCGGCGCGCACCTTTGCGGGCGCATTCTCGAGAATAGATAGCAGTACCGGGCGAAGGGCGTTGCTCGGAATCACCGAATCCCGTGCGAAGGCCGTCGGACGCCAGAGCCCGGAAATCCGATCACGACCTGGGTTCTTCGGCCAAGTGGCAAGGGCATCCAATGCGTCGGCCCGTCCGCCGTCCGGGGCCTCGGAGTTCGCGGCGAACGTGGCCAGCGCAACGGCGGTATCCTTGGTACCGTAGCGATAGTTGGCGTTGATCACGCGGCGTATAAGCGGATCACTATTTTTGATCGGCTTCGAAATCAGCGCCGCCAATTCCTTCATGGCGCCAGACACGGGCACGTCATTGATCGCCCGCGCAGCTTCGACCACAATCTTCTCGTCGTTGTCCGCGAGGAATTTGTTCACGGCATCATTGCCCAGTCGGCGGAAAGCGATTACCAGGGCCATGCGGACACCGGGACTCGGGTCCGAGCAGGCCGCCAGCAAGGCGTCCATATCATTAGCTCCCAGCAAGGCCATGACACCGGCGTGGCGCAGGTGTGGGTCCTTATTGTCGTTCTCGCGCAACATGGCAAAAACCGCCGGCAACGACTCACGCCGCCCCAGTTTGCTCAACGCGATCGTGCCAATGGCGCGGGTATGGGCATCGGGATCGCTGGTGAGCTTGATTAGACCATCGTAGGCCTTCTGAACCCCGGCATCGGCCAGAACCCGTGCCGTATTGGCGCGAATCCGAGGATCTGTATCACCCAGCACCGCGACCAATCCATCGAGCGCCGGAACCGAGATCTGGCTGCCCGAAACTTTGCGTGAGGCTTCCGCCAATTGACCCAAAGCCCAAATGGCATGCAACCGTGCGTGCTGGTCCCCGTTCCCGATGGCCACCTTCATCAACGGCTTGATGGAAGACTCGCCCTTTTCGGCGAGGGTAAATTGCGCGCCCTGGCGCACCCGATAATTAGGATGTCCCAGCAGCTTGACCAATTCCTTCTCGGAGCGACCGGCAAAACCAGCCTTCAGGATGGACTGGGTTTCCTTGACGATCGGATCCTTGACGTGGGTCGGATCGTAGAAGCGATAGATGCGGCCTTTGCCGACTGGTTCCCATCCGGTGGTCCAGTCGAGCAGCCAGTAAGCGCCGTCCGGCCCCCAATGTCCGTCCGTGCCATTGACCGCCCAGATGAACTTCTCATCCTCCACGATTTCAAAGCTCGCGCCCTTGGGCTTCAGCTTGAACTGCCAGAATCCCGAACCGCCTGAGCTGCCCCGGAAATCGGCCAAAGTGAACCGGCCATTCCAGTCCGCACCGGCACCCGTGCCCGGGTAATAGCTCACGCCGCTGGGTCCGGCGCTGATGTTCTTGATCGGAGGCGTCAGGTATGCGGGCTGAACATCGTTCTGCGGATACCACATCTTCTCCGAATTCCACGGGCCACGCGGCACCGGTGCGCTCGATCCTTCGAGGAATTGCCAACCTATACGCCAACCGCTGTCGCCACCTTCCACCAGCCACGTCCAGCGCGCCTGATCGCCACCGTCGGAGTTATTGTCACCTGTGAACAAATCACCCCATTCGTCAAAAACCAGATCCTGCGGATTGCGCAATCCGTTGTAGATCATCTCCAGGTGGGATCCATCGGGATTGCAGCGGAAGACACCACCGCAATCGGGATTTCCGACGGTATGCCCCTCGGTCTGGACCATGGCAGCACGGTCACCGATACTGAAGTAGAGCTTTCCGTCCGGTCCCCAAGTCAGGCCGTGCAAGTCATGGCCCAGGAAACCCACCCGAATTCCGTACCCGTAGCTGATGCTTCGACGCGCGTCGGCCACACCGTCCCCGTCATTATCCTTCAGCCACCAGACATTCGGAATGTTGGCAAACCAGACTTCCTTGCCGCGCGAAAGCACGCCTGCCGCCACGCCATCCAACGGCGTGGCAAAATTGTCTGCGAAAACCTTCGATGAATTGGCCTTTCCGTCACCGGTTGTATCCTGGAGCACCCGCACTCGTTCCGTGTTCTTGTAGTAGAGCTTCATGCCCTCGTCGCCGAGGTGCCGCTTCATCATGGCGAGTCGATCGTCGACCGACTTGCAGGCCAAATCTTCATCCAGCCAATCCATGATACCCCGAATGTCGGGAACCCCGCGCCAAGCTCGGAAACTCTCTGCCACGTACACCTTGCCATCGTCCGCGACGTCCAAGGCAACGCCATGGGCCACATCGGGTTCGGAAGCCCACAACTCAGCCTTCCAGCCCGCCGGATACTTCATGAGCTTGATCGCCCGTTCACCCTCCTCGGAATGAGCGGCAGGCTTGGGCGCTTCAAACGACCCTTGGGGTCCGAGTTCATGGTCGGCCCAGACGGACTGAAAAAGGCTCAGGGCGACGGCCGCCACGGTTGCGGCGTACGACCCCTTCAATATCGAATGCGGCATATGAGTGCGACAGAATATCGGGAAGACCTTTCGAGGCAAGGCTTCGGAAGATTCTTCCGTTACTTGGACGCCACTTTTTGAGGCCCTTGGTCACTGAGATATCTCCGGCAGACGGAAGGAATTGCTCCCGGCCCCAGGTTCAGCCACATGATTGGGGGTGACGGCGGTCCAACAATTTGAAGCCCTCCTGCAACGTTCCGAGCCTCTCCTGGCTTTGGCGCCGATGCAGGATGTCACCGATCTGCCGTTTTGGACGGTCATGTCGCGATACGGCGGGCCGGACGTTTATTGGACCGAATATTTTCGGGTTCATTCCACTTCGACTTTGGAGAAATACATTCTCAAGTCGTTGACCCACAATCCCACCGGGCGTCCCGCCATTGCACAACTGATCGGTAATGACATTCCTGCCTTAGTCAAGGCGGCCAAAGAGTTGCAGCAGTATCCAATCGTGGCCGTCGACTTGAACCTGGGCTGTCCTGCTCCCATCGTTTATCGCAAGTGCGCCGGTGGCGGTTTATTAAGGGAACCCAAAAAAGTGGACGCCATCCTCGGCGCCCTCCGCGACGCCGTCGGACAAAACGGCATTCGTTTCACCGTCAAAACCCGCATTGGCTTCGACGACCGGCGCATTTTCGACGACTTATTGCCCATTTTTGCCCGTCACTCGCTGGATCTGCTCACGGTGCATGGACGCACGGTATTGGAGATGTACCGCAGCGAAGTGCATTATGACGCGATCCAACAGGCCGTGGCAGCCATGCCCTGCCCCGTGCTGGCGAATGGCAATGTGTCGTCAGCCGAGAGCGCGGCTGCGGTGTTGGATCAAACACGCGCCAAAGGCCTGATGATCGGCCGTGGCGCCATTCGCAATCCTTGGATCTTCGATCAAATTCGCGCCCATCAGCGCGGTGAATCCATCCGCCTGCCCAAGGGCATTGAAATCCTGGATTATGTCCGACTCCTTTACGACTCCACCACTCCGCCCGAATTGCAGAAAGAACGGCTCCAAGTGGAGAAAATGAAGAAGTACATGGTGTTTCTTGGCGTGGGCGTCGACGCCGAAGGGCAGTTTCTCCACCACATTCGACGCGCCACCACTCGCGCTGAATTCTTCCGGATTTGCGATACGTACCTCGACCACGCCAATCCCATGCCGCTCACACCGTTTTCCGCAAAATCGACCCTGCCCCGACCGGAGGTTTTTGGTGAGTGCGAGGAAACCTGCTCATAAATCGCACTGATCGTTCGCTGGTGCGGCAATTGTCAAATGGCCGATCTCCCGCCATACTTGGGCCATGAAATTCCTAACGATGGTTCAAGCGACTTTGGCGTCGGTGAGTCTTATGGCGGTGGTACAGGCAGCCGATCCCACCCCTGCCCCTGCGCCTGGCTCCGGACCCGAGCCCCTGCCCGCACTACCGGTGCCCAAATTCCAATCGGTAACCGTCAAAGAATACGAAGAACTCCGCAAGAAACCCAATACGGTGCTGCTCGATGTCCGTACGCCCGAGGAATTCGCCAAAGGCCACGTGGAAGGCGCGACCAACATTGATGTCATGGCGACGGATTTCAAAGCCCGCGTGGAGAAATTGGATAAGTCCAAGACCTATCTGGTGAATTGTGCGTCGGGCGTCCGCAGTGTCCGCGCCTGCCGTCAGATGAGCACCTTGGATTTCCCGTCCCTGGTCAATCTCAAGGGCGGATATGTCGCTTGGGAAAAGGAGACCAAGCATTGATGTTGCAGACCGGACCTTTGGCCGCCAAATTGTTGCCGATGCAAGCGAAGTTCACCGGACCGGTTTATGTGGTCCGCGACAATATCGATACCGATCAGATCATTCCGGCGCAGTTTTTGACCTTGGTGCCGACGATTCCGGACGAGTACGAAAAACTGGGTGCCTACGCGCTCTGGGGATTGCCCGACGCGCAGTATCCCATCCGGTTCGTCAAGGAAGGGGCTCTCGACGCTCAATTTCCCATCGTGATTGCCGGCCGCAACTTCGGTTGTGGCAGCTCCCGTGAACACGCGCCCATCGCCATGGGTTCGGCCGATTGCCAGGTTGTGGTGGCTGAGAGTTACGCGCGGATTTTCTTCCGTAACTGTGTGGCCACCGGCGAGTTGTATCCGGTAGAATGCAATGATCGCCTGTGCGATATCTTCCAGACCGGTGATATCGCCACTGTCGATATTGACGCGAATACCATTCTTCATCACGGCACCGGCAAAGTGTACTCACTGAAGACCTTGGGCGAAGTCCGCCCCGTGGTGGACGCTGGTGGTATCTTCGATTACGCCCGTCAAACGGGTATGATCGCCCAGAAGGCCTAAGTCACCAGTATTCGCGAACGGCTTGGATGAGCATTCCAAGGCCGCCCAGCGCGACAATAACCGACCCCCACCGCACCCAATGCCGTGGGGGTTCGCTTTTTCCCGCCCCAGCAGCCCTGCGAAATATCACGAAGGCAGGAATACCCACCGCGGCGTGGGCCAGCTCGACTCCCACACAGAACGACGCTATTGCGATCGCCAAAGTGCGCCCCGCAATTCCGCCCGCTGCCCCGAGCAGGCCGGAGGCAAATCCCATCCCGTGCAGCAGCCCAAATGTCCCGGCAGCCCAATAGCGGAGTGTTCGTTGGGGACGGTGGAGAGACCAGAGGTTCAAGATCGCGACAACAACGATACTGGCGGCGATGCCCGGTTCCACGATCGCGGACGATAGGCGCACCAGCCCATAAGTAGAGAGCGTGATCGTCAACGAATGGGCGGCTGTGAAAATCAGGATGAGCAGGGATAATTCACGCACCGTCCTTACCGCGAGAACCATTCCCAGCAGGAACAAGAGGTGGTCCCAGCCTTCCCAGACATGGAACAACCCAGCCGTCACATAAGTGCGAACCTCCCGCCATACGGGTATCGCCAGCTTGGCGGTGGGTGAAACGATTGTGCTCACCGTCCAGGTCTGGTCTCGCAATATCACCGACTTGCCCAACAACGGTCCTTGCCAACTCTGGATCGACGCATGCACCAGAACGCTCCAGGCAATACCCGGGGCATAGGAATAGCCGCGCAGGATCGAGTGCGAAAGGGCGATTTCCTTTGGCAGCGAGTCGAAGGGTTCCGACGCCAAATAGATCAATGCACGGCTGGAATCCAGATCATCCATCGTCGTGCCTGCGGAGGCCGAATCGCTCTGCACCTGGAAATCCATGACCTTCCACCGGTAGGGAACACCATCCACCCTGGCCGCCAGGTTCGTCGATATATAATTAGCATGATTGGAGGCCGCGCCCAGCCACGCTGGCAACGTCATGGCCGCCAGGGAATTGGTGTCCAGCCGCTGCCCGACGGCCACTTCATGGAGGCTGGTCGAAAAACGCGCTTCCAACCGATTCGAAAGCACATTGACGGCCCAGTCGTCGTAAAGAATCGGATGAGCGGCGAGCGGGCCGGAGAGACCCAACAGGCCGAGTACCAGCAAGAACCAGGGGCGTAACCAGCATTGGCCGAAACAGCTCCCCGTGCTCATGGAAACTCCGCTCTCATCCCCGCAGGCGGCCCAACAAACGGTTATGGATATCGCCAAAACCGCCGTTGCTGAAAACGCAGATCACATCCCCCTCTTTAACGCTCAGCATCACGTGGTCCAATATGGCATCCACCGTCGGGAGATAGGCGGCTGGTTTCCCGGTCAGTCGAAGATCTTGCATCAACTTCTCCGGGTTCAGGCGTTCCTCTGGTTTCAACTGTTCGATCCGCGCCACTTCGGATACCACGATGAGATCTGCCCGCTCCAGCGCTTCCACGAGTTCGGTCTGGAAGACATTACGTCGAGTAGTATTGGATCGTGGTTCAAAGACAGCCCAGACGCGGCGCCCGGGAAAACGGACCCGCAGGGCTCGGACCGTCTCGCGGATCGCGGTTGGATGATGGCCAAAGTCATCAACCACGGTGACTCCCTTCGCCTCGCCTCGGACTTCCATCCGGCGCTTGACGCTTTCGAAGGTTGAAAACGCTTTTTGGATGGCCGCATCGGTCAGCCCGCAATGCCGGGCACAGGCCACGACGGCGAGCGCATTCCGGACGTTGAGTTCACCAATCAAGGGCAGCGAAAAGCGGGTATCCCCGAGCTGGAATTCGGAGCTCTCGGGGCGCAGGAAGATTCCGGAAGCTCTAATCTCGTTGCGTTCGCCCAAGCCAAATCGCTTCACCGGGCAATGATTGACGCCCAGCAGCGGGGCCAGGTTGAGCTCATCTCCGTTGGCCAGCAGCAACCCATTGCGCGGGATCAGGTTGATCATCCGCTTGAAGCTCAATTGGATATCGCCGAGCGTCGGAAAAATATCGGCGTGGTCAAACTCCAGGTTGTTGATGATCGCCACTTCCGGGAGGTAGTGGATGAACTTGCTGCGCTTGTCGAAAAACGCGGTGTCGTATTCGTCCCCCTCAATGATGAACCACTCGGAATCGGTAAAGCGCGCTCCCTGCCCTAGGTTCCGGGGTATCCCCCCGATCATATAGGAAGGATTCAATCCGGCGCTTTCGAAAACCCAGGCCAGCAACGAGGTCGTCGTCGTTTTGCCGTGGGTCCCCGTGACCACGAGGGATCGTTTGCCCCGGATGAAGAACTCCTTGAGCAATTCCGGTAACGAGGCATAGCGAAGCTTGCGCTCGAGCACCGCCTCCGCTTCGGGATTCCCGCGGGAAATGGCATTGCCCACGATTACCAGATCGGGCTTGTGAGCGAGGTTGTGCTCGGCGTAGCCAGCCATCACCGGAATGCCCCGTTCCTGAAGGAATGTGGACATCGGCGGATAGACGTTCTGGTCAGAACCGGTGACGTCGTAGCCCCGTTCCTTCATGGCCGCTGCCGCACTGGCCATGGCGGTGCCGCAAATGCCAATAAAATGGACGCTCTTGATGGATCCGATCATCGCAGTAAAAGGCAGTTAGGGCGTATTTTCAAAATGGCTTTGCCCGGACGCACCAGCCAAAAAGACCGGGAGCGAAGCGTGACAAAGGAGCGTATTGCAGGGAAATACGTGACTGAGGAATAACGAAGCTCCCGGTCTTTTGGGTCGGCAGGCGACGCAAATGCATTTTGAAAGCACGCCCAAGGCTGAATCGGGACAACTCAACCCACAAGCAGGTTCCGCCAAAATCAGTGACGCGATTCTGCGGGTCCGCCAGCTTGCTTGGCGGGTAGATCTCCCTCGCCTAATTTGCGATGAAAAAGCTCCAAGGCCAAGTTGTAGCACTGCAGGGCCAGGGCGGGATCGTAGCGATGCCCTTCGTCGCGGATGAAGGCGTGTTGACCGTTGAACTCGTGCCAGGTGAATTTCACCCCGGCTTCAGCCAAACCTTGATAAATCTTGGCCCGTCCCCAGGCCGGGACGTGGGGATCCTGGCGACCCCAGATCATCAGGACCTCGCCCTTGATATTCTTGGCGCTTTCCAAGGTGTCGTCATTCATCCCCTTGCCGAGCGAGCCTTTGTGGATATCCGTGGCGTAAAAGCTGACGGACGCGAGGACGTCCGCGTGTTTCGCGGCAGCGCGAAAGCTCAGGTGACCGCCAATACAGATGCCCAGCGCGCCCAACTTACCCGTGCAGGCAGGATGCGACTTCAGGCAATCCAACGCCGCGCGTGCGTCGTGGTCGATCGCGCTCATTTCCTTTTCCTGCTTGAGCGCGTTGCCGCGATCCGCTCCCGCTTGATCATACGCCAACGAACAGGCCGGAGCCTCAAACTCATGCCAGATTTCGGGCACCGCTACGATATAGCCGTGTCCCGCCAAGAGGGCAGCAGTTCGGCGAATGGGACCCGTTACCTGAAAAATCTCCGAGTACAACACGATCCCGGGATATTTTCCTTCCGCCTGGGGGCGAAAAAGGTAGGTACGCATCGGGCCGGTTGGCGTCTGGAGGTCAACCCACTCATTGTCGCGGATGGTCATGGCGCAGGCAGCTTAGGAATTACCACGGCCCAATCAAGTCCCGTCGATTCAACGAGGCTGGCGTGAGTGCAACTTGACACTGGCTCGTCTCCGGGAATTGGGGATTCTGGCGCGGATAGAGTTCGCCCACGACGGAAGAGCCGGGCTCCGCCTAATGGTCTTGGCCTACCCAGCGTGTCCGCCAAGAAAGGTAGGGAGAGACTCCGTCGAGCCCAGTCTAACGGCGAGAGGCTTCGGGTAAGGTCATCATGCGTTCCTACGGAGGATCTATGCTAGGACCGGAAGCCTTTGGCTTCGATCTGTCTGCTCTCCCCAAAACGAAGCCTCCCACTGATAGCAGGGCTCGACGGAGTCTCTCCCTACCGGGTTTTTGGCGACCTTCCGGTTGGCCTGGGCCGACGACGATCAGTGGGGTTTCTGGGTTAGTGTCCGGAGGTGCCTGGCTGACTGATGAGCGCCTCAAGAAAAGAATGAGGCAGACACCTAAAGGAAGTCCAAGCCCAGATCAACCGCCCGGGCCGAATGGGTCAAGGCCCCCACTGAAATGTAATCCACACCCGTTTCCGCAATTCCTTTGACGGTTTTCAGGGTCACCCCTCCGCTGGCTTCGGTTTTGGCCCGACCAGCGACGAGGCTCACCGCAGCTCGAAGATCCTCCAGCGACATGTTGTCCAGCAGGATGATGTCCGCTCCTGCTTCAACGGCTTGACGCACCTGGCCGAGGTGGTCGGCCTCCACCTCCACTTTGAGTTCCGGATAGAGTCGCCTGGCCCGTGTGACGGCTGCTGCAACCGCATCGGGCGATTCGTCGGCGAGGGCCGCCAGATGGTTGTCCTTGATCAGAACCAAATCGTACAAGCCCGTGCGATGATTCGTACCGCCACCGCACCCGACCGCATATTTCTCAAATCGGCGCCACCCCGGCGTCGTCTTTCGGGTGTCGAGGATCCTGGCTGAGGTCCCACTAACCGCCTCGACATAAGCGGCGGTCTGGGTGGCAACTCCGGAAAGGCGTTGCGAGAAATTGAGGGCCACCCGCTCGCCCGTAAGAATGGGCCGGGTCGCGCCGGAAACTTCCAAAACCCGTTGTCCAGGGTCGATTCGATGGCCGTCGACGGCCAGGCGACGGACGCTCAAGTTCGGCGAAAGACTTAGAAAGACTTCCACGGCGAAATCGAGTCCTGCAAGCAGGAGAGATTCCCTAGCCGTCATCACGGCCGTCGATTGCGAATCGGCGGGAATGCACGCGAGAGTGGTCACATCGCCTGAGCCGACGTCTTCCGCCAAAGCATCGTTGACCGCCGCGCGAATTTCTTCGGATGTCAGTTGAAGCACGGGAGAATTTTGCGCGTTTGACGCCGTTGAGGATAGAGGGAAATTCGGTTGCCGAGACAGGGAGCGTTTTCCAAAGGGCTCGGCCGGGACGCACCAATGCCTTTGAAAAACACGCCCTAGACCGAAATCGTCTTTTCCACGACTCTTGCCGTCACCTTATTGCACCATGGACATTGCCATTGAAGAGACCGGCGGCGTTACGGTGATCCACCTGAATGGCTCTTTGGATGCCCGATCTGGGCCCGGATTCCGCGACCAACTTTCCAAACTCATCGCCGGTGGCGCGAATCGATTCGTGGTGGATGCTGCCCAGTTACGTTTTGTCGACAGCATCGGGCTGGGAACGTTGATTTATCTCCGCCGCTTTGCGCGCCAGAGCAACGGGGACGTGCGGATCGCTTGCGCCGGCCACGAAGTGGTGGACGTCCTCGACATCAGTGGGTTTATCACGTTGTTCGAGTTGTTGCCGGATGTTCCCAGCGCCCTTGCTCGTTTTCATTCGTCCGCCGCTTAACATGGATGCATTTGAAGCCAGCGTGGAGTTCGGCGGCGGCCTGGACGATTGTGCCCATCTCCACGCATGGCTGGATTCACTGCCTTGGGCTTCGACGGACCTGGATGCCAAATCGGTTTCCCGAATCCGGCTGGCGCTGGCGGAAGCCTTTTCCAATGCCGTGCTGCACGCCCACGGGGGACAAGCCGGGCTGCCGGTCCGGATCCACCTCGCGTTCACGCCAGCACCGGAATCCCAAGTCCAATTAGACATTACCGATTGCGGCCCCGGATTCGTTTTACCCTCGTCCACCGCGCCTCATCCGGACGCCGAACGCGGTCGCGGCCTGCTTCTCCTTCGCAAAGTGGCGGAGAGAATTGAGTATCTGCAAAACACCCTGACGATCTGGATGCGGTTCCCTTGATGCGCATCCAGGACCTCCTTCCAGTTCTTTATGCACCTTGACGAAATCCTAAGCGAAACGGCCGGCCGGTTTCCTCATCGAGTGGCGGTAAGCTGCAACGAAGAAGACCATACTTATGCGGAGTTCGACGCCCGGGTGGATCGGGTGGCGGCGGCTTTTCGGAACATAGGTTTGGTGCCCGGCGATCGGCTGGCGTATCAGTTGCCCAACACGCGATTTGAAGCCTTGATCACCCTTTTCGCCGCCTTGCGCGCAGGGCTCATCGTAGTGCCCATTGCCACCCGCCAGACACCTTCCCAAGTTGCCTATATCCTGCGGCACTGCGCCACCCGGGCGTTCGTTACTGATGCGGAGTTTTTGGCTCGCCTGGATCCGGAAAAACGCGCGGGCGTCGAATGGATCATTTCCGTCGGCCAACCCGTTGAAGGCACTCTTTCATTCGACACTCTGCCCTTTGAGCCCCGCCGCGATTTACCATCGGGGCTCCCGGGTGAAGACGCCATCGGCCTGATTTTATATACCTCCGGGACGACCAATCGGCCCAAGGGCGTAGCCCATTCCCAATTGCGCCTCCGGATCCGGGTAGACCTGTTTGTGGAGGAAATGGGACTTAGCGAAAATGACGCCACGGTCGCCTGTATCGACATTGGTCGTCCTCTGATTTTGCTGGGGCAAGTGTTGGCCATGCTGGCAGTGGGCGGAAAACTGACGTTGGCGAAGCCTGGTGACCCCCAAAGTTTTTGGAACGCTTACCGGACCCAAGGAAACACTTCCTACGTTATCATGCTCCCGGTGATTGCCACCGCCCTTTTGAATCATCCCGCCGCCCGGACCGTTTCCCATCAATCGCTCCGCTACTGGATCTGTGGTGGTGATCGCGTGCTTCCCCATTTGCGGCAACAAATCGCCGAGATCGTTGGCAAACCGGTGTTTGAACTCTGTGGCATGACGGAAACCGGATTCTTCTCCGTGACCCCACCCCGAGGTGAGATCCGACCCGGGTCCGTGGGTAAACCCATGCAAGGAACCCTCATCCGGGTAATCGACCCGGCCGGTGGCGAGGTCGAAGCCGGTGAAGTCGGGGAAATTCTGGTGCGCACTCCCAATACCATGGTGGGCTATTGGAACGACACTTTGGGGACCTTCAGGGTATTCATGGATCGTTGGGTCCGTTCAGGCGATCTGGGTCGCGTCGATGCCGAGGGTTATCTGTGGATTGTGGGCCGCGCCAAACTCATGATTTCGCGTGGTGGCCAAAAGGTCGCACCTCCCATGGTGGAAGACGCCATCCGCGAACATCCAGCCATCGCGGAAGCCGTGGTCGTGGCGCAATCGGATCCCCACCAAGGCCAAATTCCCTTTGCCTATTACGAAGTACGCCCCGGCGCGAAGGACCCAGGGGCGGCCGACTTACGCGAGTGGTTGCGGAGTCGCCTGGACATCCCCAGTATTCCAGACACCTTTGTTCGAATAGAACGCTGGCCAATGACCACCAGCGGCAAGGTGGATCGCTCGCGTCTGACTTTGCTGGCGGAAAGTGGCGGACATTAGGTGGGTGTTCAGCCTCCAGTCAGGTGAGAGGACTTCGGAAAGCGGTGCGATCCTTGCTAAACAAACTATCCAAACACGGGCAAATGAGCTAGCGATGGATCTTCCGGTGCGACTTCAAATCCTCCATTCAGTCTTGGCAGGCATCATCCTGGCAATTCAGGCCAGTGCTGAATCCACGAATACGATCAAACCGCCGCCTGCGGTATTCCAACTTCGTGGATTCGATGTCCTGCCGGTGATTGCCACTGTCCGAAGTTATCCGGTCAGCTTTCCGGTGATGGAACCGGCCAACGGAGTGGAAGCGGTCGCGGCCTCCAACGGCAAAGTTTGGCTTCTGGCCCGTCCCAATTCCATGGCCAACCTGGCCCCGGAAACGGGACAGCTCTGGACTTTCGATCCTCGTGAAAACCGTCTGGCTCCTTTGGGAGATTGGTTCGATTCGCATTTTCCGAGTCGCATTTTTGGACGAGAACACACGCTTTGGGTCGCCGGCGGCGAACAACTAAACGGCCTGGGAGCTCTGGACATCGACCGCTTGAGCCTGAAGGTATTTGGCCCCCCGCTGGGTGCCACCAGTTCCAGCTACAGCGGCTTCGCCTGGGCCGCCAAAACACTTTACGCCTTGTCGACGGACGGATTGCTTTTTCGCCTTAACCGCGAAGGCACGTCCTGGAAACGGCTCGCCAATGCCGCTCCGGGGGACAATCGAGGGATGCCCGACCACTGGAACCTCTTTGAAGGATCGGGCGACTGGCTGATCGCGTTGCACCATCAACGTGCCGCAGTACGGCATGTGGATGCCCAGGAATGGACCGAACTGCCCCGTGCCTTTCATCCCGTGTCTCCCGCCTTTGAGGACGCCCAGATCCGAGCGGTGCAAGGCGACGGGAACGGTGGTTTTTGGGTCGGCACCGATGCTGGTTTGTATCGTGTCCTGGCGGAGACTGGATCTGCTGAAGAACGATTGCGTCCCCTTTCCGTGACCATTCGCGGAGGTTGGGATGCACCTATCCGCCAAGGGTACCAAGCCAGCCCGGCGATGCAGGCCGAAACGGAAGCGCGTATTAAAAACCAGGTGCGGATCGCGATGCTCATGCGGGCGCGTTTCGCCCGGGCCAGCCGCGACGCTGGACGAACCCTGAGCCCGGTCATCCCCAATAGCCGGATCAACGGCAGCGTTACGGCGTTGATGGTGGACAAAGGTTTTCTTTGGGTGGCCACCACCGACCGCGGCAACGTCAATCGTGGGCGCGTGCAGGTCATGCACCTTTCCAGCCAGAAATGGATCGGCTGGTTTCTCGTTCCGGCCATGGTGCGTTCCATGGCGGCCGACGAGCGCGTCGTCTGGATGGGCCTGGATGTCCATTTGCCTCCCCAAAGAGCGCCATTAATGGCGGTCGAAAAGGCCGCCCTGTTCGCGGTTCCGCCCATCCGCTGGGTCCCCGATGTCATCGAGCCCAAAGAATTGGCGACTCTGATTAGTCGTCTGCCGGAGCCGGAACGCCTCGTCTATTATTTCTTTGCCGGGGATTACCAGACCGTGATCGACACGGTGAAAGGGCATGAGGCGAACGCCACCGACGAAATGTTGTTCATGCTCGCCAGCTCTTACGATGCGATTGGATTCGACCAGCCCGATAAACTGGAGGAATCCATCGCGCTGCTGACTGCCCGATATCCCAAGAGCCTTTTTGTGAGCCTTGCGGACAACTTGCGGACGAGGCCGAAGCTGGCAACCCAGGAGGCAGCTCCAGCAGCTGCGGTTGAACCCGCCGGGCCGGCCGTTACCGAGGTTCCCCCGGATGCCGGCAAAGAGCCGTTGCCTGCGCCGCCCGCCCAACAGGGCGGGCCAAGCGTCGCCGAAATTATGAAGCGACGGGATATAAATGGGGACGGCAAGATCAGCCCTTTGGAGTTCAAGCTATGGGTGCGGGACCAATATGAGTTTGGAACCTATGACGCCAATGCCGATGGGTTTCTGGATGCGGCCGAAGCGGCCAAACTGGTGGACGATATCTACGGGCTCAAGCCGGTGAAACCATAGTACACCCTGGGCGTCGGGAAATCCGGCTTCCCAAGCTGCCTTCGCAGCGTGCCGGGCACCACCCCGCGGGGTACTTATAAAAGAGAAAACCCGGGGGCCTTGTGGAGGGACCCCCGGGCCAGATTTTTCAGAAGAATCGCGTCAAGCCTGTTTGCCCAACGCGTTCGAGGACCTAGGCGGGACTATGCCCCAACCGTGATGGCGGGTGCGGTAGGTAAACGCATCTCGTTCAGTATAACCCGAATTGGATGGTCTTTTTTCCACGAATATTAGCAGAGCATCAGGCTTGCCAAGTTCTTTGTTGCGACAAATCCGGCTTTTCGTGGCCCAAATAACCCGGGAAGCGAGACTAAAGTGTCGCTTTATGCGCAGGCGGTCACCAATTATCCAGTTGACAGGAGTCCACTCTCCCGATCTTCGCCCTGTTACACGGCCAATTGCACGACCCGCTCCTGAACCTGTTCTTTCCAACGGCTAATGTAACTCGCAATACGATAAATCTGCTCTAATCGTTCCAGGGGCAATTGCCCCTTTCGGGTGGTTTCCCCCACCGGCGGAGCTGCTTCCCAGACGGGATTCAGAGCCTTTACTTCGGCTTCCAACTCGGCGCGGCGTTTTTCGATACGACCGGCCAGCTCCGTGAGTTTGTCAGTCCAGGTAAACCCTTCACGCATCATCTGCAATTTGAACATCGGCGAGTCGGAGGAGCTTTTCCGGGCAAGAAAGGCATCGCAATCCCGGCAAGTTTGGCCCACTTCGACAAAGAGATCCATGGTTCCGGGAGGGATGCGTTGGATGTCCTTGGGTGCCGCCCCCAGTTCCAATTCCATCAGATGAAGCAGGCGATCCCGAAAGTCTCTTAGCTTCCCGTAAGCCGCATTCAACTCCGCGTACCGATGATTTGCTGCCTCCTTTTCAGCAGGGGAAGCTGAGTGGACCCGGTCAGGATGGACGCCAGAGGAAAGCTGGATGAAACGATCCTTTAACGCCCCGACATCCAACCAAGGAAGACGGGGTTCACCCAGCAATTGGAAAGCGTCCGTCATGGCTCAAGGAGGAAAATGGTTCTGGCGGAGATGGGATGGCCTAGGAAAGACGCCCCGCCGGGTCACAGAACTAGGCGCTGAAGCTCTCGCCGCACGAACAACTCGTGGCAGCGTTGGGATTCTTGACCTTGAATCCGCCTTCGGTAAGCGCGTCGATGTAGTCGAGCTCACTCCCCGTCACGTACAAGGCACTCTTGGGATCCACCACGATCCTGACGCCCGCACTTTCCACCAGGATATCGCGATTCTGGGGCTGATCCTGCAGGTCCATCTTGTATTGGAGTCCCGAGCAGCCACCACCCACCACCGCCACCCGCAAGACGCCTTGGGGACGGCCCTGCCGCTGCAGCAGTGACGAAACCTTCGTGCCAGCGCTCGACGTGAGGCGAATCAGGCGCTCATCCCCCGTCCTAAAGGTGGGTTGCGTCGCCGTCTTTAAAGCTCCTATCTTGCCAGCAATCATCGTTTCGTGGCCTACCGTAGGTGGTTACGGCTATTTCGTCAATGTGAGGCGCAGGCACTGTTTGACGCGGATCAGGCTGTTGCCGGAGGCCACCCAGCGGCCGAGTTCCGTGACGGCCAGGGGATCGGTACCGACAGTGATCCGGCAACCCACCCAACCGGCCACGTTATTACGGGTGGTGCCGGACAAACTGGTGGCCGAGAGCATCG
>DATJII010000315.1:0-3559 GCA_035493435.1 Candidatus Limnocylindria bacterium
CAATTACAGCGGTCCCATCCGAGTCGGACCAGCACCCACATTCACTGCCAATTGAGCGCTACAAAAGAGCATCGGCAAACCAGATCCGCCCATGAATATGGGTCAACTTCGCTTTAAGAGCCGGCCTGTTAGTTTGTTCGGTCAGAACGATCATTATCACTTCCGGACCGTAGCTGTAAGCCATTATAAGATTCCGCCGATGCTCTAAATCCGTGCCTGCCCACCAGAAAAGCGGTGCGTCCGATTGAACGGAAAAGCGAGGCGCATTAGACACACTGCCAAAGGGTTTTTTTGCAAAAACCTCAGCATCAGCCCAATCTATCAGCGAGGCCTCACTGATGTTATTTGTAACTTTTCGCCACACTTCGCCAGCGTTCGCAGTGTACACTGGAATCGGTTTGCAAGAAGCGGCTCCGAACGCGAGGATCACGCAAATCGTGATTGACGTTTTCATTGCTCAAAAATTCCCGACTGTTTGATATACTTCCAACCCCAATCAAACCGGCTGGGCGTCGCTCGCGGCGAGCTTTTGCTGCAATCGCATTGAGTCCATTCGATCGGCTGACCGGCTCCGGGTAGGGTTAGAGAGTTGAATTCAGCAAAGCCAAAAATGACACACCCGGCTCGGTCTATGGTAATTCGAACTTCCATTGTGGCATCATAAGCCGACTCAAACCATCTCACAATGCCATTGACGGTGCATCCCACAAACTGCAGGCGGTGCAGACACTACTTTCTACGATTTTCCGTTCGTGGTTGACCAGACCGCCCGCGTCCCCTAAACCGCCGTTCATGCATTCTCCGTTGATGAAGCGTCCTTCCTGGATTTCGCTCGGCTTTCTGGCTTTGGCGTTGGTCGCCCCCGTGTCGGGACTGATGATCCTGGAGGCCGCTGACACTGGTGCCCAAGCCGACCACAAAATCCACGTGCTAATCGTCGATGGCCAGAACAACCACGATTGGAAGGCCACCACGCCGGTGCTCAAGAAGGCCATGGAAAGTGCGGGAATCTTCACGGTGGATGTGGCGACTTCGCCGCAGGATGGCAATCTGAGCAACTTTGCCCCCCAGTTCGACAAGTATGGGGCCGTGGTAATGAACTACAACGGGGCGGATTGGCCGGAGTCCACGCGGAAGGCTCTGGAGTCCTACGTTTCGCATGGCGGCGGCATGGTGAGCGTTCATGCAGCGGACAATTCCTTTCCCGGCTGGCTGGAGTACAACCGGATGATTGCTGTGGGCGGTTGGGGCAACCGTAACGAATCCTTTGGCCCGATGATCCGGTGGCGTGATGGCAAGGCGGTGCAAGACGCCAAGGGCGGCCATGGAACGCATGGCGCCTTCCACAGTTTCGCCGTGGAAACCCGGATTCCGAATCATCCCATCACCGAAGGCTTGCCGCTCAAGTGGATGCACACCCGTGACGAACTTTACGCGACACTCTGTGGTCCGGCGGAACACGTCACCGTGCTGGCGACGGCCAATTCGGATGTCACCCATGAAAATGAGCCGATGCTGATGACCATTGACTACGGCAAGGGCCGGGTTTTCCACACCACCCTCGGGCATTCGGTGGAGTCCATGAAAGACGTGGGTTTCGTCACGACCCTCAATCGCGGCGTCGAATGGGCTGCGACGGGGCATGTGACGATCAAGGTTCCGTCCAACTTCCCGACTGAATCGGCGACCAGCGTGTGGGACCCGGCTGCGGACAAGTAAGGCAAATGCCCACGCAGTATTGGATTATCCATTCCAGAAGCACCTCGGAGCCGCCCAAGGACTGAGTGATCGTCGTCGATATTGGCGAACCAAAATGCACACCAACGCCGGGAGGGCGAGGCTCCCGACGAGCCCCACAATCGGAGAGAAGATTCGCCCCGATGGACGGTGCGGGTATCGGAGCGTGGGCCTTCGTGACAGGTGTTATGACTTACATATCACGCTTCGTACCAACCGGTTGCGATTTCCACGCAAAGCCACTCCCCACTAGTATGGGCTCGTCGGGAGCCTCGGCCTCCCGGTCTTGGTGGACACCTCTGGTGTGCCCGGATAACAAGGAGGAGCTGGGCTCATGGGCGGTCACCGGGCGCGTGAAATCCATGCTCATAATATGGTCGAGGCGATTTCTTTCCTGCTGCATTCGTCAACGCGGCTCCCGCTGCACATGAGTCTGCTGCGCCGACGCAATGCGGTGCGCAATGATGTCCCTTTGGATATAGACCGCTTCGGGATTGTGGGTGAAAGCGGTGAGCCCCTGGGTGATCGCTTCGCAAGCTTCACGGGACGCCGCAGACGTCCCGCCAGAGGCTTGGGCCAGTTGCCAGAGGTACTCATAGTCTTCGATGCCGTCCCGGATGTTTTCGAGTCGAATACTGCTCATTGGGCCGTTAATCCCCGGGTAAATCAGCAGTCCGTCACCATGCAGGGCGGACCACTCGGGAATCTGCGTGGTCACGTTCCAACCAACCAAAGGTCCCTGGGCGGGATCGATCGGCTGCTTGTTGCCAGGCCGGGGCCACACCGCAACTCCCCAATAGAGCAAGCCCGCGATTTTCTCGCGGTAGAGCTGCCACCAGAGGATGCGTGACTCAATGGCGGGGTTCTGGCCCAGCATGAAGTTGGCGTAGGGAAAACCCGGATTGCAGCAGATGTAAGCCCACACCTCATGGCCGCTGACGCGGGCGCGGGCCGCTTTCGCCGGCTCAAAGGCCTGGTTGACATCGCCACCCTCCACCGGACCCGAAAGCGGACAAACCCAGGAAACATTATAGGGATCCAGGGAGGCAGGCGGATCGTTAAAGATATAGGCCGTGGTGAAGGTGGGCACACCGAAATCCCGCCGGATCATCCCAAACAAGTCCTTCATCTTCGGGAAAAACGACGGGCCAGCCTCGTCAAAACCATAGACGTAGGCGCGCCGGCGCAATTCGGCGCCTTGGGGAGACGCCGAGAGCGCATCCATGAAGTCCTTGAGAATCGTCCGCGCGGCCTCGGGCGACTTGCGGCTAAGATTGGCCACGTTATAGGACTGAATGCCTTCTCCGAGGAAATACTCGAGGTCTGCCACGGACGGGGGTTTGCTGGAATATAAGTCCGTGGGGTTCAACCGGTATTGGAGCATGAACTTGCCGTAGCTCCGCCAGATCTCCGGAGTAACATCACCCAGGATGCCCCGCAGATGTTCGCGTTCGATTGAAAAGGCGGTCTGGATGTGCCCTGGTCCAGGAGCTAGAACCAGTGGATAGACCGTGACCTGCAGCGGAACACGTATCGCTGCCATTCCTTGGGGAGACAGGGTGATTGTGCCGGCGTAACGTCCGGGCACTGCATCAGCGGGCGCGTGCAACGTAATCCAGAGGGGTTGGGAAAAGTTGGTCGTGACCGAAAACTGGGTCACCGGCAGCAAGGGATCGGGCCACCAACCCGCGGTGGGTGGACAAGCGGGGTTCCAAATCTCCGGGTGGATTCGGGGAATATTTTTACAGGTAAGCTCGCCCAAATGCACAAACCCAACCTGTCGCCACTCCAGGTTTGTGGAAGCGATCCGCGCCCCCGTTTG